>DATCGK010000320.1:0-3937 GCA_036508975.1 Candidatus Limnocylindrales bacterium | reverse complement strand
CCGCCCGACTCGACCGAGCAGATCCTCCACGCCGACAAGCTCGCGGCGGGCGAGAAGCCCGTGGTCGTGACGTTCCCGCAGGACCTCGCGGCCAGGCTCGGCACCGGGTGGAAGGTCTCGCTCCAGGACACCATGGGCGAGATGCAGCTCGAGATCCTGCTCCGCGAGGGAGGCGCGACCAACTCCAAGGCCGCCGCGGCCGGGTGGGGCGGGGACCGGGTCGCGCTCGTGGAGGGCCCGGACGGTGCCACGGGCGTGGCGCTCGACACCGCGTGGGACACCGAGGCCGATGCCGCCGAGTTCCAGGCGGCCCTCGAGCTGCTGGTGGCCAAGCTCCAGGCTTCCGGGCGCAGCGCCGCCGTGCTGGTCCCGGGGCCGAACCGCGTGGTCCTGGTCAGCGGCAGCTCGCCTGACGTGCTGGGCCGGGTGGCGAACGTCCTCGGTCTGGCGCAGTAGGCGCCGGACGTGGTGGACGACGCCTTCGGGGCGCCCCGGGCGCTCGGAGCCTCCGGTGGGCTCAACCTGTTCGGACCTGACCCCGGCGGCCTCGTCTCCTGCGGGTCCTGCGGGTGGCAGGGAGCGGAGCCGTCGACGGGCACCGCGGGCCCGTTCGGTGAGGCGCTCGCGTCCGAGTGTCCGAGATGTCACGCGCCGGTGACGGTCGAGATGCCCTCGATCGAGGAGATCGCCGGCGCGAGACGTGCCCCGACCGGCGACTGATCGCTACATCGACTCGGGCGCGGAGATCCCCAGCAGCGCCAGCGCGTTCGCCAGCGTCGTTCTGGCCGCGAGCGCAAGGGCAAGGCGCTTCGCCGAGCGCTCCGGCTCGGCAACATCCACCACCCGGGCGTCGCGGTAGAACGCATGAAACTGCGTCGCGAGCTCCGTGGCGTACGCCGTGATCCCCTGCGTCTCCTCGTCCAGGACCGCGTCCTCGAGAACCTCGGGGAACTGGACGATCGCGCGGGCCAGGGCGCCTTCCGCCTCGCCGGCGAGCAGCCCGTCCACGTTCGTCGCCGGCGCGAGGCCCGCCTCGGCTGCCTTGCGCAGGATCGAGGCGATCCGGGCATGGGCGTATTGCACGTAGTAGACGGGGTTCTCGGCCGACTGCTTCTTGGCCAGCTCGATGTCGAAGTCGATCTCCACGTGCGTGGCGCGTGAGGCGAAGAACCAGCGGGCGGCATCGGTGCCGACGGCGTCCAGGAGGTCGTCCAGGGTCACGAAGGTCCCCGCGCGCTTGGACATCGAGACCTCGACGCCGTCCACCACGAACCGCACCCAGCCGATGAGCAACACCTGGAAGTGCTCGGGGTCGTAGCCCATCGCCTCCGCGGCGTTCCGGTTCCGGGCCACCGTGCCGTGGTGGTCCACGCCCCAGATGTAGATCAGGTGGTCGAAGCCCCGGCTGAACTTCTCGGTGACGTACCCGATGTCGGCGGCGAAGTAGGTCGGCCGGCCGTCCGAGCGGTAGATCACGCGGTCCTTGTCGTCACCGAAGGTCGTGGACCGGAACCAGAGGGCGCCGTCCTGCTCGTACACGTGGCCGGCCTCGCGCAGGCGGTCGACCGCCCGTTCGACCCAGCCCTCGTCGTGCAGCGAGGCCTCGCTCTTCCAGACGTCGAAGTGGACACCCAGGCGCTCGAGGGACGCCTCGATCATCGCCCGCACGCGCGTCGCGGCCCACCGGCCCACGATGTCGGCAGCGTCCGCGCCCGGCGCCGACGCCAGCGCCCAGACGTCGTCCGGCACCGCCTTCGCCAGGTCCTCCACGTAGGCGCCCTTGTACCCGTCCTCGGGCACCGGCTCGCCGCGCCGGACGGCCGCCACCGAGGCGCCCAGGTGCTCGATCTGCGTTCCCGAGTCGTTGAAGTAGTACTCGCGCGTCGCGGTCTGCCCGCCCGCCTCGAGCACTCGACACAGCAGGTCGCCCACGAAGGCCCCGCGCGCGTTGCCCACGGTGAGCGGCCCGGTGGGGTTGGCAGACACGAACTCCACGTTGACCCGGCGCGGGTTCACGGCCGGGATCCGGCCCCAGGCGTCGGGCTCCGCGAGGACTCCGGCGACCACGCCCTCCAGTGCGTCGTCGGTGACTCGCAGGTTGAGGAAGCCCGGGCGGGCGACCTCCGCCGAGGCGATCAGCGACGTGGCCTGGCCCTCACGCAGCGGTGTCGCGAGCGCCTCCGCGATCTCCAGGGGCGACCTGCGCAGCGGGCGCGCCAGCTTCATCGCGAGGTTCGTGGAGAAGTCCCCGAACGCGGGGTTGGACGGTCGCTCGATCTCAACCGCCGGTGCCGCCGCGGCGTCGTCGAGCGCGGGCAGCCGACCGGCCGCCACCGCGGTTGCCCAGGCCTGCTCCACCGCCGTCTGGACCCGGGCACGGACAGCCGCGGGCATGGCGGTCGGATCGGGGGAGCTGGACACCGGGGCCTCCTGCGCGGTCGTCGATGGTCGCGGCCGCCATCGTAGCGGGTCCGCCGATGGCACCCGGCCGACCCGTCCTTGGTGCCTCCGTGCACCAGTTCTTTCGGCCCGGGCCACAAGTCACATCACGACTACGGAATAGCGACTAGTCCAACGTCTTGCCGGGTAGTACCATCGAATGCCCTCGCGCCATATCGTGCGAGGACTGGGACCAGCCGAGGTCGGGTGGCGCCAGCAGGGTTTCGCTGCCGGGACGGGGATTCCGGCGAACGACTCCAGGGAGACGGCGGCTTCGCCAGTTCCGCGTCCAACACGGGGAAGGTGGGGAGAGCATGAGGTCTCGGGGATCCACGTACATGCTTTGCACCTGCCCGCTTTTGCTGCGGGGCCCGGGTGTGCCGCCGTTGGTCACAGGACCCAGCGTTGCCAGTACGCAACGGAATCAGGAACCGTTGTGTGGTTGGGTGGCGTGATGGAGGGTCCAAGTAGCCCATCGATACTGGACACGCACCGGACCCCGGTGCAGGATTGACGAGTCACGCACCGGCAGTGGCCGTTGACGCACCTCATCGTTCGGAACTCATCTGCGGCAGCCGCCGCGCAGCGAGGAACAGGGGACCCACATGAAGCTCACCAGGATGTCTCGAACGGCAGGCTGGCTCGCGGTCGCCGGTCTGCTTGGCGCCGCGCTGATCGCCCCCGCCGGCGCGATGGCGGCGCCGGGCGACCCGCACAAGGTGGACATCTGTCACCGTACCAATTCGGTCACGAATCCTTACAACCTTCTCAACGTCGATAAGGCGTCTGTTGACGGTACTTCTAGCACGCCGAGCGATGATCACTCCTCCCACACGGGCTCTGTCTTCGATTTCTCGGCCGACCCTGCTGTCAAGTACCCGACCCCCCGCAATGGCGACCAGTGGGGTGACATCATCCCGCCCTTCTACGCTGGCGGTGCCCCTGGCGACTGGGCTTCTCTGAACTGGAACGCCACCGGCCAGGCGATCTTCTACGCCGGTTGCAGCAAGCCCTCGACCACCACCTCGAGCTCCAGCACCTCGTCCGCGTCGACATCGAGCGCCAGCACCTCGTCCGCGTCGACCTCGAGCGCCAGCACCTCGTCCGCGTCGAGCGCCAGCGAGTCCTCGTCGAGCGCGAGCGAGTCCTCGTCGAGCGCGAGCGAGTCCTCGTCGAGCGCCAGCGAGTCCTCGTCGAGCGCCAGCGAGTCCACGTCAATCGCTTCGGAGACCACGGCTGCGACCACGTCGATCGCTTCGGAGACCACGGCCGCTAAGACGACCTCCGCCAAGACGACCTCGGTGTCGACGCCGAGCGGCATGGTCTTGGCTGAGACCGGCAGGCCGGACGTGACCCCGCCGAGCACCGACACCGCTCCGGTCGCCGGTAGCTCGGACCCCTCTAGCAGTGGGTGGCAGCTGCTCCTGGTCGTCATGGCCGGGCTGCTGGCGGGTGCTCTCCTGCTGACGCCGGCGACCGCGAGGCGCAAGCGCTAGGC
>DATCGK010000319.1:0-23313 GCA_036508975.1 Candidatus Limnocylindrales bacterium | reverse complement strand
GGGAGGCGTTGACACACGGTCCCCAACCCGGTCGCCTGGACCGTGCCGAGCCAGTGGCGAGACCACCCCGCGAACGGAGGAACAGGGAATGCACTCGAAGCGAAGCCTGCTCGTGGTTGCGGCGGCGGTCCTGTCGCTGGCTGTCCTGGTCCCGTCGGTGGCGGCATCTTCCCAGAAGCCCTTCTACCTCGCGAAGGTGTGCGATACCAACACGCACTGCGTCGTTACGTACTCCAGCCTCGACGCGATCCCCAAGGGGACCGAGATCAACTACAGCGGCCCGGACTTCGATCACCTTACGGCTGTATTCGACATCAAGAACGGCAGCGCAACGGGCCACTGCGCGATCGCGAGCATCTTCGGCGATCCGTCGGTTCCTGGGCGGTGCACGTTCGACACGGGGACGGGGCGCCTGACCCAGCTCCACCTGAACGTCCAAGTCACGTTCGACGGGTCGACCTGGTTCTGGATCGGCTCGTACTCGTTCGGCAACGCTGACTGAGTCGGGCCGTCCCGCGTCCTTCCCGGGCCGCCTCCGTCGCCGGCCCCACACGGGGAAGCCATGCACGTCCAGATCGTCACCTACAACCTCGGGGACATCAGTGACGCCGACTACCGGGGCGCTTGCGACGGGTTGGCCAAGGTCCTTGCGAGGGTGCCCGGACTCGTCTCGATGGCCTGGCTGGCCGACGAGCGGACGAACACCTACGGCGGCGTCTACACGTGGGTCGACCGTGCGGCGATGGAGGCGTACCTCCACAACGACATCTTCATCGCCGTCTCGGCCGACCCGAACCTCGTGGCGATCACCTCCCGGGACTTCGACCTGCTCGATGGCCCGAGCCGGATCACCCAGGCTCTCGTCACCAGCGGGACATGATTGACACGGGGCGCAGACTCACCCAATGAACCTCACGGTTCGCCAGCTGATGGACGAACAGGCGGCCGGGCTGGTCGGGCGCGACGACGAGATGGCGCTCCTTCGCCAGCTGTTTGGCGGGGGCGGTCCCCTCGTCGTCTTCGTCCACGGGATCGCCGGCATCGGCAAGTCCGCACTGCTCGAGGCGTTCGCGGTCGAGGCCCGCGCCCAGGGAACGACCGTGCTCCGCCTGGACTGCCGGTCGATCGAGCCGACGGAGCGCGGCTTCCTCGCGGCCCTCGAGGACCGGACCGGCGGCCAGCTTTCGACCGCAGAGGACGCCGCGGCGCGGCTGGGCAGCCTCGGCGACCGGGTCGTCCTCATGGTCGACACCTACGAGCTGTTCCGGATCCTGGATCCGTGGCTGCGGCAGGCCTTCGTGCCCGCCCTCACCGACAACGTGCGCGTCGTCCTGTCCGGGCGCGACGCCCCGATGACCGGCTGGCCGATCGAGCTTGGCGGGCTGTTCCGTGGCCTGGCGGTCGAGAACCTCCCGCGTGCCGATGCCGAAGCGCTGCTCGCCCGGGCCGGCGTCGACCAGGCCGATGCGGACCGGATCTACCGCCTCGCCCACGGTCATCCCCTGTCCCTGCGGCTCGCCGCTTCGGCGCTGGCCGATCGCCCCGGCATCAGCCTCGAGGCCGTGACCGTCCAGGCGCTCGTCGAGGAGCTGACCGAGCTCTACCTCGGGGTTCTCGACGCGAGGACGCGCGAGGCGCTCGATGCAGCCTCGGTCGTCCGGCGCGCGACGCTCTCACTCCTCGCGGTCATGCTCCCCGACGCCGCTCCCCAGGACGCCTTCGACCGCCTGCGGGCCCTCCCGTTCGTCGAGCTCGGCGACGACGGTCTCGTCCTCCACGACACGGTCCGCGAGGCCGTGGCGGCGCACCTTCGCTCGTCCGACCCCGACCGCTCGCGGCGGTATCGCGCGGCGGCCTGGCGACAACTGCGCGAAGAGGCGGGCCGGGCCGCGAGCCACGAGATGTGGCGCTACACGGCCGACCTGCTCTACATCCTCGAGAACCCGGCCGTCCGCGAGGCGTTCTTCCCGACGACCGAGCACCTGTTCTCGGTCGAGGTGGCCCGGCCGGACGACCGCCCGGCGATCGCCTCGATCGCCGGGCGCTACGAGCCGGACGCTTCCGTGGCCATCCTAGACCTCTGGTGGCGGCTGGCACCGGCTTCCTTCCACGTCGCGCGCGACCGGCTGGGCGCGGTGGCCGCATTCAGCACCTACTGCGACATGGAAAGCGTGAGCCATCGGCTCGTGCAGGAGGACCCGGTCCTGCGCCAGTGCTGGGAACACCTGCGCAGCCACCCGGTTCCCCGGGGCCAGCGGATGCTGTTCAGCCGGACCATGATCAGCCGCGACTTCGGCGAGGGCTGGTCACCCGTGCAGGCGGCCGTCTGGCTGGACCTCAAGCGGCGCTACATGGAGCTCCGGCCGAACCTGCGGCGCCTCTACACCGTTGCCCGGCACGCCACGACGTGGGAACCCATGGTCAGCGGGCCCCTGGGCTTCGTGCGGCTGCCGGGCGAGCCACCGGAACTGGATGGTGTCCCCTACTACCCGCTGATGCTGGACTTCGGGCCTTCGTCGGTGGACGGCTGGCTCTCGAGGCTCGTCGCCCTGGAGCTGCAGATCGAGGACGACTCCATCCTCGACGTGTCCCAGCGCCAGCTCGTCCTCGACGGCCGGCGGGTGGACCTCACAAAGCTCGAGTTCGACGTGATCAGCTACCTGTACCAGCGCAGAGGGACGGTCGTGCCGCGATCCGAGCTCCTGCGCGACGTGTGGGGCTACGACGACGCCGGTGGCAGCAACGTCATCGAGGCGAACGTGCGGTCGCTCCGGCGGAAGCTCGGAGACCGCGCCGCGTCGATCGAGACGGTCCGCGGAATCGGCTACCGCTTCCAGGCTCCCACGTAGGGGCACGGGCAGCCCCGCCGGCGTTCGCCGACGGGTGTCCGTTCAACGTAGCCCCCGAGGGACTTCCGGCGTCCCCATCTGCGCCGACTGGGGCGTATCTGGCCTGGAGCTCCACCGCTGACGATGGCGGCCAGTCCCGAAGCACTCCGGTCTGCGCTGCCTCAGACTCCCGCCAGGGCACCGTACTTCGCCCGGCACCGTGGAAGCGTGTGCCTGCTTCCTGCAGGTCTGAGAGGGTGACACTGAATGGCGACGATCCAGGAGATGCCGATGCGCCAGGTCAACGACATCCGACAGCACTCTGCCACGGTGGGGACGCAGCGAATGCGCGCGACCCTGCGCCGGCTGGGTTCGCTGGGCGTTGCCTTGCTGCTCGTGGCCGGCTTCAGCCCCGCCGGGCATATCGAGCCGGTCGCGGCCGAGACAACCGGGGACGCGCTCGCCTGGGACAACACGCCCTCCCTCGGGAACTCGTGGCCATACGAGCTGGCGGGCGTCCCGGGGCAGACGATCAAGCTCCACGGTACGGGCAGGTTCGGCGTCCAATGGGGCTTTGCACCCACGGCGACGTATGCGGCGCTGACGCCGGCGGTCTGCACGGTGGACGGCTCGGTGGTCAGCGTCCTGGCGACGGGAGAGTGCGGAATCCGGGTCGGCATCCCGGGCGACCATCTGTTCGCGGCAGCATCCGCGGACACGTCCTTCACGGTCGGCGCCCAGCGGATCTTCATCGGTGGCAGCTGGGTGGCACCGTCTGCGGTTCCCTCTACGATGAGTCCATATCCGTGCGAGACCCGCTCCCTGATCCCGCAACAGCCAGCAGCGTGCACCGGGATCGTCCGGGAATCGTTACGGTCCTCCAACCAGGTGGAACTCGGTCTCCCAGTCGGCCGACGCGCGCGTCAGGGCGCCGGCAGGAACCCGAACCCGGCCAGGATCGCCTGGCCGTCCGGCCCTGCGAGCCAGTCCAGGAACGCGGCCGCCACCGCGCCCTTCGCGGACGACTTGACCACGACGCCTGCGTACGTCGCCGGGACGTTCGCCGAGTCGGGCACGGCGATCGTGACCACCTTGCCGGAGGCCTTCGCGTCCGTGACGTAGACGATGCCGGCGTCGCCCTCGCCCAGCTCGATCTTGGCAAGCAGCGCCCGGACATTGTCCTCCTTCGACACCACGTTGGCGGCGTAGGCGGCGGCGAAGTCCGACGGATAGCCGGGCTCCTTCGCCAGGTTCGCCACCAGTTGGGTCGCATACTTCGTGATCGGCACGTCGTCGCCCGCGGCGATGATCTTGAGGCCGGGCTTCGCAAGGTCGGCCGGTGATTTGAGCGCCCCGGGGTTGTCGGCCGGGACGACCACCGTCAGCAGGTTCCCCGCAAACGGGACGAGGTCCCCCGCGGCGAACCCGCCGTCGACCAGCTTCTGGGGGTTCTTCGTGTCGGCCGACAGGAACACGTCCGCGGGAGCGCCCTGCTCGATCTGCGTCTCCAGGGTCGCGGACGAACCGGTTGCGATCGTGAGCGTCGTCCCGAGCGCGGCCTCCTCGTAGGCCGCCTTCGTCTTGTCCAGGACCCCCTTGAGCGAGGACGCCGCGTAGACCGTCAGGTCAGCCGGCGCTGCCGACGTGGCCTGCGCGGGCGTGGCCGTGATCGAAGCGGTCGACGGCGCCGCCGTTGCGGCCGGGCTGGGTGAAACGGTACCGCTCGAGCATGCCCCGAGCGCGACGGCAAGGCTTGCGGCGACCACGGAAACGCGAAGGTTCACGAGGGGCTGCTCCTGGCGACGGACCGTGTCTCGTGATAGTACCAATGTATTGCATGTCCGACCTGCCACGATACCTGCCTATAGGTGCCCGCTTACCCACCTACCCGCGCAAGAGGGCGCCTGATCGGCGACCGCGATACGCTGGCCGCGATGGAGCACATGCACAAGCCGATCGATGACGCCACGTTCGAGGACTGGGTCTTCGAGGCGATCGACACCCTGCCCGCCGCCTTCCGGGACCGCCTGGGCAGCGTCGCCATCGTGATCGAGGAGTGGCCCACCGAGGCCCAGCTCGAATCGGTGCGCGCCGCCGGCCTTTTCGGGCTGTACCAGGGCGTGCCGCGCTCCCTGCCCGGCGCGGACCACAGTGCCACCCCGTCCAAGATCACGATCTACCGCGGCACCCTGGAGCGCTACTACCGGACCACCGAGGCGTTGCGGGAGAAGGTGATCGACACCGTCCACCACGAGATCGGCCACCACTTCGGCATCTCCGACGCCCGGCTGTACGAGTTGGCCGACGAGCACGATCACGGCACCGGGGGGAACGGCCACTAGGCCACGGTTCGCTGCCATACTCGCCGCGTGGACGCGAACATCCTGCTGGTCGAGGACGACCCGTCGATCCGCGAGGTCACGGCGCTCGGGCTGCGTGCCGCCGGCTTCACGGTGAGGGTGGCGGCGGACGGCCTGGAAGGGCTGGAACGCTGGCGCGCGGACCGGCCGGATCTCGTTCTCCTGGACGTGATGCTGCCGAGGATGGACGGCCTCGAGGTCTGCCGCGCCATCCGCCGCGAGGCGACGACCCCGATCGTGATGCTCACGGCGCGCGCCGACACGATCGACGTGGTCGTGGGCCTGGAATCCGGCGCGGACGACTACCTGCGCAAGCCGTTCGAGATGCCCGAGCTCGTCGCCCGCGTCCGCGCCGCGCTCCGCCGCCACGGCCACGAGCCCGGATCCGGGACCCCGGCCGTCCTGCGGCTCGGTCCACTCCGGATCGATCTCGCCGGGCGGACGGTGGACCGCGACGGAGTCGAGATCGGCCTGACCCGCACGGAGTTCGACCTGCTCGCCGAGCTCGCCCGCCACCCGGGCCAGGTCTTCCCGCGTGATCTCCTGCTCGACCGCGTTTGGGGCTACGACTACCTGGGCGACTCGCGTCTCGTGGACGTGGCCGTGGGCCGGCTGCGCGCGAAGATCGAGTCGGACCCGGCGGAGCCGGTCCTGGTCCTGACCGTGCGCGGCGCCGGCTACAAGGCCGCGCGGCCGGCCGGCTGAGCGAGGCGCGACGCCATGATCGGGATCCGGATGCGCCTGACGCTGACCCTGGTCGCGCTGGTCGCGGTGACGGTCGCGGCGATCGGTGTCGGGGTCTACGCGTTCGTGGACGCGTCCCTGCGGGAAGCGCTCATCGTGGATGCCCGCCACCAGGCGGACTTCAACCTCTCGGTCCTGCTCCCGGGTGCGGACCCGCGGCCTACGGATGCGGCCGGCTTCGCGGCGTCCGGCCTGCCGGATGCCTTCAGGCTCCGCGGCGACGTGGAGACCATCGCGGACTTCGGCAACGGTGACGTCTACGTCTCGACCATGGACCTCCAGGGCACCCTGGCGGAGGTATCGCCGGACCTGCGGGCGATCGTCGGATCGGGCCAGCTCGGGTACGCCTTCCAGACGCTCCGCGGGCGCAGCGTGCTGATCGTCGCCGGGCGCCAGGGGAACCTCGCGCCGGACGCCTATTTCATCTTCCCCGCCCAGCCCGTGGACGACGCCATGGCCCAGCTCCGGCTGGGCCTGCTGGGTGCGGCGCTGATCGCGATCTCCGTGGCGCTGCTGACCGCGGGGGTGATCGCCCGGGGCATCCTTCGGCCCGTCGATGCGGCAGCGCGCGCGGCGGGCCGGATCGCGGCCGGAGACCTTGGCGCCCGGGTTCCCGAGGGCGGCGACGACGAGTTCGGGCGGTGGGCAGCCGAGTTCAACCGCATGGCGGGTTCGCTCGAGGCGACCGTCGCCAGCCTCGAAGCGGCCCAGCTGCAGAACCGGCGCTTCGTGGCGGACGTGGCGCACGAGCTGCGGACGCCGCTCACGGCCCTGGTCGCTGAGGCCTCGCTGATCGAGGGCGGCCTGGACGGCCTGTCGCCGGACGCGCGCCGTGCGGCGGAGCTCCTCGTGACGGACGTGCGACGGCTGCGCGCCCTCGTGGACGACCTCATGGAGATCTCGCGCTTCGATGCCGCCGCCGAGCTTCCGCGCCTCGAGCCCGTGGACCTGGGGCGCATCGTGACGGGGGTCGTGGCCACCCGGCTCCCCGAGGCCGCGGTCTCCATCCCGCGGGACCCGGTGATCGTGGACTCGGACCCGCGGCGGCTGGACCGGATCCTGGGCAACCTCCTCGACAACGCCCGCGACCATGCCCCCGGATC
Source organism: Candidatus Limnocylindrales bacterium (assembly GCA_036508975.1). GTDB lineage: Bacteria > Chloroflexota > Limnocylindria > Limnocylindrales > CSP1-4 > CAIXZV01. Next base: position 16,278 of record DATCGK010000319.1, on the reverse strand, counting down.
GCCGGTTGAGGTGGCGCTCACGACCACGCGCGAGGGCGCCATGGTCATCGTGGCGGACCGGGGACCCGGCGTCCCCTATGACGCCCTCCCCCATCTCTTCGACCGCTTCTTCAAGGCGGACCCGTCGCGCCGCAGCGGCAGCTCCGGCCTGGGCCTCGCCATCGCCGCCGAGCATGCCGCGCTGCTGGGCGCCTCGCTGCGGGCTCGGTCGCGACCCGGCGGCGGCCTCGTGTTCGTCCTGACCCTGCCGGTCACGGGATCGTTACCTCCGGGCGTTGGCGCCGATACGGAGACGGGTGACCATGGAGGCCACCAGGAACCCGCACCGAGGATCCGGCCGTGATCCGCTCCATCCGTGCACCATTCGTCTTTGCCCTCCTGACCGCTGTCGCCCTGGTCGCCGGTGCCTGCATCGCGACCTCGGGCCCCCTCGGCACCCCGGCCACGCCTCCGCCGTCGGCCCATCCCTCCGTGGAGGCGCCCACCTCGGACGCGACCCCGGACACCTCGTCGCCCTCGGCGATCCCCACCGCGTCGATCGCAGCCACGGGATCGCCCGCCGGATCGGCCGGGGCCACGGCGTCCCCGGTCGCCACAACGGCTCCGACCGCCGCCTCGTCCCCCACCCTCGCCGGCGCGATCATCGTCCGGGCCTACTTCGTCCTGGGCAGCTTCACGGGCAACGAGGGCCTGGTCCCCGTCCTGCGCGAGGTCCCCCAGACGAAGGCCGTCGCCACCGACGCGATGACCGCCCTCCTGGATGGTCCCAACGACGCCGAGATGGCCGCCAGCCCCGCCATGTACACCGGTATCCCCGAGGGGACGCGGCTCCTTGGGCTCTCGATCGCGAACGGCGTGGCGACCGTCGACCTGTCCCGCGAGTTCGAGTCGGGTGGCGGCAGCGCGTCGATCTTCGGGCGTCTTGCCCAGGTGACCTACACGCTGACCCAGTTCTCGACCGTGAACTCCGTGCTGTTCCAGCTGGACGGCACGCCGGTCACCACGTTCAGCGGTGAGGGTGTGATCCTCGACCACCCGGTGGGCCGCGCCGACTACTACGACCAGGTGCCCGCGATCTTCGTGGACCGGCCCGCGTGGGGCGCCGCCATGGGCAACCCGGCGCGCGTCGCGGGCCTGGCCAACGTGTTCGAAGCGACCTTCCGGGCGCAGATCCGGGACGGGAGCGGCAAGGTCCTCGTGGACCAGCAGGTGATGGCCTCCTGCGGCACCGGATGCTGGGGGACGTTCCAGGTCGATCTCGTCTACGGGGTGCCCAGGGCCCAGTACGGGACGCTGCGGGTGTTCGACCTCTCGGCCAGGGACGGCTCCGTCGAGAACCTGACCGAGTACCGGGTCTGGCTGACGCCGGCGGGCTGAGGGCCGCCTCAGCGATACTGCGCGACGGCCTCGATCAGCAGGTCCACGAAGCGCGAGCGGTCGATGTCCAGCGCCACGTCCACGTTGGGCGGCGCGCCGGGAACGCCGCGGAAGTCCACCACCGTCCGACCGCGGGTCAGCTCACCGGTCGTCTCCACGTCCACGTGGTAGCGCTCCGTTCGCACGAGCCCCGGGACCGCCACGTGGGCGACGGCGACCGCATCGTGGATCGGCGAACCGTCCCACCCATACCGGTCCCGGTGGAAGCGGGCGAAGAAGCGGAGCAGGTCGGCGAAGACCTTGGCAACCGGCGTTCCGAGGGCCAGGAGCCGCTCGATGTCAGGCTCCCGGAACAGCGCCTTGTGGGTCACGTCCAGGCCGACCATCGTGATCGGCAGGCCGCTCCGGAACACGATCCGCGCGGCCTCCGGATCCACCCAGATGTTGAACTCCGCGGCGGGCGTCCAGTTCCCCTCGTACATTGCGCCGCCCATCAGGCACACGTGCGCGACCTTGGGCGCGAGCGCCGGGTACGTCCGCAGCAGGTGGGCGATGTTGGTCAGCGGTCCGGTCGGGATCAGCGTGACCGGCGCCGGGGCGGTGGCCAGGGTGGCGCGCAGGAACTCGAGGGCGCCCTCCGGCCGGACCTCGGACGCCGGCTCCGGCAGGTCCGCGCCGTCAAGGCCGGATGTCCCGTGGACCTCCAGGGCGATCTCGAGAGGCCGCTCCAGCGGTGCCGCGAGGCCAGCTGCCACCGGGACGTCCGCCCTGTCCAGCAGCGCGAGGATGCGGAGCGCGTTGCGGGTGGTCTCGGCGAGCGGCGCGTTGCCACCGACGGTGGTGATGCCCAGGACGTCCAGCTCCGGGCGAGCGAGTGCGAGCGTGATCGCCAGCGCGTCGTCGTGACCCGGGTCGCAGTCCAGGAGGACCGGGATGCGGGCGGGCGAGCCGGCCGGCTGGATCGACGCACGGACCTCCACGTCGAGGCCCGTTCTTACCCGCTCAGCCCTGGTCATAGGGCTGCCCGGCTGCCGCAGGACCGCGGACCCGGCCGACGACGCCCGCGACCACGACGATCGTCACGACGTACGGGAGGCTGTTGAGGAACTGGGGCGGGACGTCCACGCCCAGAATCGAGAGCAGCGACTGGGTGGAGTCGGCGAAGCCGAACACGAGCGCCGCGCCGAACGCGTAGATCGGGTTCCAGGCGCCGAAGATGACCGCCGCGAGGGCGATGAAGCCGCGACCCGCGCTCATGTTCATCTGGAAGCTCCCAGCCGACGCAAGGCTCAGGGACGAGCCGCCGATACCGGCCAGGAGACCCGCGACGATCATGGCACGGTACCGGATCCTGATCACATCGATGCCGACGGTCCCGGCGGCCGACGGCTTCTCGCCGCTGGCCCGCAGCCGCAGGCCCCACCGCGTGCGGTAGAGCATGTAGGCAAAGGCCACCATCACGATCAGCGTGAAGTACAGGTAGGGCGTGCCCGAGAACAGGATCGGGCCGATCACCGGGAGCTCCGAGAGGACCGGCAGCCTGAGCGACTCGACGGTCGGCGGGGTGTTGAACTGGGTGTTCTCGGACAGGACGCGGAGATACAGGAAGTTGGTGATCCCGAGCGCGCCGATGTTGATCACGATGCCGGCGATGATCTGGTCAACCCTCCAGCGGATGCCCAGCCAGGCGAGCAGCAGGCTGACCAGGGCGCCGGCGATCGCCGCGGCGGTGATGCCGATGAGCACGGCGATGGTCGGGTTCGCGTCATGGCCCAGCACGAGCATGGCCGTGCTCGCCGCGATCGAGGCAACGCAGGCGCCGATCAGGAACTTCCCCTCGATCGCGATGTTGGAGATGCCGCTGCGCTCGGAGATGATGCCCGCGAAGGCGCCCAGGGAGATCGGAGCCGCCAGGGAGAGCGTCCCCGCAAGGACGCCGGTCAGGTTCGCGGGCTTGCCGGCAAGCATGGCCGCAAGCACCGTGATGATCCAGAACGGCAGGACCACCAGCAGCGTCCGCCGCCAGGGGAACGATGCTCCCCGGGCGAGCTGGAGGACGCCGGTCACCCCCGTCACGACCCCCGTGATGATCCAGAGCAGCCCGACCGTCGTCGGGATGGACAGTCTGGAGCCACCCTGCCGGTCGACCCAGAACGAGAAGACCGCCGGCGTGTCGAGGGTGTTGAGGGACAGCTGCAGGGCGAACAGGCCGAGAGCCGCGAGGACGACCCCCCGGATGCGCGCCGCGCGCAGGGCCTTCCGCTCAGCGGCGCCGATCTCCACGGTGACGTTCTCGAAGGTTGGGGTCGCTGCCGTCATGCCGCATCCCCTTCCAATGCTGCTGGGTCGGCACCCGGCATGCGCGTGCGGTCGAACCGGTACAGCACCCGGATGAGACCCGGTGCCGCCACGAACATGATCACCAGCGCCTGGATGAAGAACAGCAGGTCGAGCGGGATGCCGGTCTTGACCTGCATCAACCCGCCGCCCGTGCGCAGGGCGCCGAACAGGAGCGAGGCGGCCACGATGCCGGCCGGCCGGTTGCCGGCGAGGAGTGCCAGGGCGATTGCGTTGAAGCCGTAGCCCGAGCTGATCCCGTTCGACATCTGGGGGACGGTCCCGAGGACCTCCATCGAGCCGCCGAGGCCGGCGAGGCCGCCGGACAGCGTCATCGCGAGGATGATCGCGCCCGAGGCACTCATGCCCGCGTACCGGGCGGCGTGCAGGTTGAAGCCCGCGGCACGGAGCTCGTAACCCTTGGTGGTCTTGAACAGGAACCACGACACGGCCGCGGCCATGAGCAGGGCGACCACGAACCCCCAGTGCAGCCGGATCGCCGGGAGGTCGACGATCGGCGGGATGCGCACGAAGTCCGAGAGGACCTTGGAGATCGGGTCCGAGCTCCCTTCCTTCCTGAGGAAGTCCGAGCGCAGGCCGAACAGGACGATCTGGGCGGCCACGTAGTTGAGCATGATGGTGGTGATGACCTCGTGGGCACCCGTCCGGGCCTTCAGGAATCCCGGGATGAAGCCCCACGCTGCGCCGGTCAGGATGCCAGCGGCCACGGACACGAGGAGGATCAGCGGCATTGGCTGGTCCTTGAGGGCGATGGCGGCAACGGTCGCGCCGAATGCTCCGAGGACGAACTGCCCCTCCACGCCGATGTTGAAGACACCGCCTCGGAACGAGATCGCAACGGCCAGGCCGCAGAAGATCAGGGGGGTCGCGGCGACGAGGGTCTCCGTGATGGGGCGGATGGCCGTCGCGATCGCGCGTGGCGTGGGATCGGCCAGGGCCGCGCCGATCCTGGCCGGGTCGCCGAGGGCGCCGACCAGCATCGCGTAGTACGCGGTGCCGATGTTCCCGAGCGCGCCCATGATCGCGCCGACCGGATCGGTGCCGAGCTTCCCGAGGTTCTGGAAGTCGGTGACCAGGATGAAGACGGAGCCGACGATGAACGCCGTGATGACGGCGAGGATCGGGATGAGCGCGGGCTCGAGGGCACGGCCGATCCGCCTCATCCGCCGCCGCCCATCAAGATGCCCACGGTCTCACGCGTTGCGTCGGGGCCCTCGACGATGCCTACGATCCTGCCCCCGAGCATGACGGCCACGCGGTCTCCGACCGACAGGACCTCCTCGAGCTCGGTGCTGACGATGAGGACCGCGGCACCGGCGTCCCGCTGCTCCACGATCCGCCTGTGGATGTACTCGATGGACCCGACGTCGAGACCCCGGGTCGGCTGCGCGGCGACCACCAGCTTCACCGGCCGGGAGAACTCCCGCGCCACGACGACCTTCTGCTGGTTGCCACCCGACAGAGAGCCCGCGAAGGTCTCGATCGACGGTGTTCGGACGTCGTAGTGCTGCACGGCGGTGGCCGCGCCCTCGGCGATGGCCTTCGCGTTGAGGCTGCCGTGCCGGCTGTACGGCTCGCGGTGGTAGGTGTCGAGGATGAAGTTCTCGGCCACGGTCATGGCGCCGATCAGGCCGTCGCGCATCCGGTCCTCGGGCACGTGGGCCACGCCGAGGTCGGAGACGCGGCGCGGCGAGAACGCCGTGGTGTTGTGGCCGTCGATGACGATCTCGCCGGAGTCCACCGGTCGGAGGCCTACGATCGCCTCGACCAGCTCGGTCTGGCCATTGCCCTGGACGCCCGCGAGCGCGACGATCTCGCCCGCCCGGATGTCCAGGCTCACCCCCTTCACGGCGGCGTGCCCTCGATCATCGAGAACGTGGACGTCCCTGACCGAGAGCACCACGTCCCCCCGCGTCGCCGGGCCCTTGGCGACCGTGAGCTTCACGTCCCGGCCGACCATGAGGTTCGCAAGGACCTGGCGGGTCGCACCCTCCGGCTCGACGGTCCCGGCCACGCGTCCCCGCCGCAGCACCGTGATCCGGTCGGCGACCTCGAGGACCTCGTTGAGCTTGTGGGTGATGAAGATCACGGTGGTACCGGCCGCGGCGAGGCCGCGGATGATCCCGAACAGCTCCTCCGTCTCGGTCGGTGTCAGGACGGCGGAAGGCTCGTCCAGCACAAGGATGTCGCTCTTCCGGTAGAGGGCCTTGAGGATCTCCACCCGCTGGCGCACGCCAACGGGGAGGTCCTCGATCTTCGCGTCCGGGCTGACGTCGAGGTTGTACTGCCGCGACAGCTCGACGACCCGCGCGCGGGCGGTCTTGCGGTCGAACGTGCCGACCAGCGAGCTGACGCTCTCGGCACCGAGCGAGACCGCCTCGGTCACGTCGAACACGGGGACCAGCTCGAAGTGCTGGTGGACCATGCCGATGCCGGCGTCGATCGCCTGGCGTGGATCGCTGAAACTGCGCGGCGTGCCGTCGATGAGGATTTCGCCGGAGTCGGGCCGGTAGAGGCCCGACAGGATGTTCATCAGGGTGCTCTTGCCGGCACCGTTCTCGCCCAGCAGCCCGAGGACCTCGCCCCGATCAGCGGAGATCGAGATCCTGTCATTGGCAAGCACGCCCGGAAAGCGCTTGGTGATGTCCCTGAGCTCGAGGCGCATGGACGGCAACGACCCCGTTCGAATGCACCGCGCCCGCCCCCGGGAGCCGGAGACGGGCGGGCACGGATACCTGGCTGGGCGATCGCCTACTTGAGGTAGTCGGCGACCTTGATCGCGCCGGAGGCGATGTCCGCCTCCAGCTGGGTGACCTCGGCCTTGAGCTCGGCCGGGACCTGCGAGTCGAGGTCGTGGAACGGGGAGATCGCCACGCCGCCGTTGGCCAGCGTGCCGACGAAGTTCGTGCCGCCCATGCCGCCACCGGCGTTCTTCTTGATCGTTTCGAGCACCGCGACGTCGATCCGCTTCTCGGCGGACGTCAGGATCGCCTTGCTGTACTCGGCCAACGAGAGCGCCTGGTCGGTGTCGACCCCGATCGCCCACTTGCCGGCGGCAGCCATCGCCTTGATGGAGGCGTTGCCCGTCGCGCCCGCGACCGGGGCGACGATGTCCGCGCCCTGGTCCAGGAACTGCTTCGCGAACTGCTCGCCCTTGGCGAGGTCACCCCACGGGGTGTCGCCGCCGACAAAGCTGCCGGTCTTCTTCACGGGATCCCAGCCGAGGAGCTTGGCGGCGGCGCCCTTCTTCTCGTTGTAGATCTTGATGCCGGCGTAGTAGCCGTCCATGAACCGCGTCACACCCGGGTACTGCTCGCCGCCGTACGTCCCGATGATCTTGCTCTGGCTGAAGCCGGCGGCGAGGTACCCGGCCAGCGTCGCCGCCTCGTCGATCTGGAAGTCCAGGCCGGTGAAGTTGGGGGGCGTCGGACCGTTGGCCTTCTCGTCCCAGGTCGCGTCGACCTGCGCGAAGGCGATGTCCGTGTTGGCGAGCGTCGCCTCGACCGCCGCCTGCGTCTGCTCGGTGCCGACCACGATGATCGTCTGGCAGCCTTCGTCCATCAGCCGCTGGATGTTGGAGGCGTAGTCCGTGGCACCGGTCGCCTCGGTGTAGGCGGTCTGGTAGCCGGCAGCCTTCGCGGCCTCGAGGCCCTTCTGGGCGAGATCGTTGAAGCCCTTGTCGCCGAGGCCGTTCGCATCGAACGAGGCACACGCCTTGTAGTCGACGGCCGGAGCCCCGCTGGCGCCGGCCGAAGGTGACTCCGTGGCCTGGACCGAGGTCGGCGGGGCCGGGGTCACGGCAGATCCGGAGCAGGCCGCAAGCATGATGGCCGACGTCACGCCCAAGGCGGACAGTCGACGAGATAGCTGCAAGATGGATTCCTCCTTTGCGCCGGCCGCCCGTCGGCGCGGACCGGACAGCCGTAGAGTACGCGACAGTCGGGGACCCGCGCCGCAAGCCGCAGCGGCGGTTGGAACCCCCTATCCCCCTATCGCCCTTCGCGGATTCGTCCCCGCTCGGCGATGGCTCCCGTCGTGCGGACGCGCAACACGATCCACTGGCTCGTCGCCAGGTCCCGATCAGCGGGTGATCGGCCCGCAGCCGCGCGTAGACGGGGTACGGATCGGCGACCCCGCCCTGGGTCAGGCGGCAGCTTCTCGCTCGTACGGCTGTCCGTCGGCCGCCGGCGGGATGCTCTTCCCCACGACGCCGGCGAGGATCACCATCGTGAGCAGGTACGGGAACGCGTCCCACGCCTGCGAAGGCACGGATCCCATGATCGCGCCGAGGTCGCCGCCGGGCGGCACGATCTTGATCAGCTGGCTGATCTGGATGAACAGCGCGAACACGATCGACGCGCCGAGGGCGCCGAGCGGCGTCCAGCGACCCATGATCATCGCGGCCAGGGCGATGAACCCGCGCCCGGTCGTCATCCCGATCTGGAACGAGTTGGTCGCCTCGATGCTCAACCACGCCCCGGCCAGGCCGGCGAAGATGCCCGCGATGATCACGTTCTGGTAGCGCAGCCGGATGACGTCAATGCCGACCGTCTCGGCCGCTCGCGGGTGCTCCCCGACGGCGCGGGTGCGGAGGCCCCAGCGGCTCCGGAACAGCCAGATCTGCGCACCCACGATGATGACGAGCGTCGACATCGCGATCGGCCCCAGGCTGAGGAACATCGCGAACACCCAGCCGACGATCGGCAGCTCGGTCAGCCAGGTCGGTGGCACGTAAGCCGCGAAGCTTCCTGCGCCTGCGGGGGACGACTTCGAGATCAGCTGGTCGAGGTAGCCGGTCACGCCGAAGGCCGCGATGTTGATGATCGTGCCGCTGATGATCTGGTCCGCCCGCAGCGAGATCGACAGGTAGGCGTGGAGCGCCGAGATCAGCATCGCGACGACGACGGCGGCCACGACGCAGATCAGGAGCGGGATCGTCGCCCCGAAGATGGGACCCGGCGTCGGGCTCCCGAACACCGGGTTGATCGCGACGCCCACGACCCACGCCGTGAAGGCGCTGGCGAGCATCGTCCCCTCGATGCCGATGTTGACGATGCCCGACCGCTCGCAGAACACGCCGCACAGCGCCGCCAGCGCGAGCGGGGCCGCCGCGTTCATGATGTTCGGGGAGTTGGGTGGGATGACGGCGACCAGGAAGCCCACGGCCTGGAACAGGATCCCGAGCAGTGGGATGCCGTACAGCGCGTCGGCGATCGGGGTGATGTCCATCAGATGACCACCGCCGGCTGCGATGAGAGGTCAGTGGTCGGCCCAGCATCCGCGCCAGCCGTCGGCTTGACCCCCAGCAGGCGCCGGAGAACCGGGGCTGCCACCAGGAACAGCAGGATCACCGCCTGGAGCACGTCCACCAGCTCGACCGGGATCTCGGCCCGGATCTGCATCAGGCCGGCGCCGGCGCGCATCGAGCCGAACAGCAGCGCGGACAGGAGCGTCACCAGCGGGTTCGACCGCGCCAGCAGCGCGACGGCGATCGAGTCGAAGCCGACCGTCGTCCCGAAGCTCGAGGTCATCGTGTGGGTGACGCCCAGCAGAACGCACGCCCCGGCCAGCCCGCCCAGCGCGCCGCTGAACGACATCGTGGCGATGATGACCAGCCGCGGCCGCATGCCCGCGTACCTGGCGGCGTCGCTGCTGGCCCCCACGGCTCGTACCTGGAAGCCCCACGTCGTGCGGACCAGGAGCCAGTAGACGAACAGCGCCGCGAGCACCGCCAGCGGGATCCCGAGGTGGCCGATCGGCGGGATGATGATCGGGAAGGCGGCGTTGCCGACGTCGTAGGTGACCGGCGACGGCGACTTGGGCACCTTGAGCGGGCCGCTGACGGCGGCGGCGAGGATGGCCACCGCGATGTAGTTCAGCATGATCGTGCTGACGACCTCGTGCGCTCCGGAGACCGCCTTCAGGAAGCCCGGGATGAACCCCCACGCTGCGCCGGCCGCGATGCCCGCGAGCGCCGCCAGCGGGATCGCCACGATCGGCGGCAAGGCGGACACCCAGACGCCGACGATGACGGCGCCCAGCGCCCCCATCAGGAACTGGCCCTGGACGCCGATGTTGAACAGGCCGGCCTTGAACCCGAAGCCGACCGCCAGGCCCCCGAACACCAGGGGCGTGGTGTTGACCAGCGTCGAGACGATCGCATTGGGGCTGCCGATGGCTCCCTCGATCAGCGCCTCGTAGGCGATGATCGGCAGGTACGGGTTGAACGGATGGCCGGGCACGAGGAGCTCGGAGACCAGGATGATCGCCGCGCCAAGCGCCACGGAGAGCACGACGATGGCCAGCGGCAGCACCGCGGCCGAGCGCAACCTGGCCCACCGGCCGCGCGGACGGCCCGCGGCCGTGCGGATGGCACCGCTCATGCGACCACCTCCGGCGACGCTGCGTGGGCCGGATCACGGTCCTCGCCGCCGGTGGCCATCAGCAACCCGACCGCGTTCTTATCGGCCGTCGGACCGTCCATCACCGCCACGACCCGGCCCTCGTACATGACCCCGATCCGGTCGGACAGCTCCAGCACCTCGTCGAGCTCCGCGGACACCAGGAGCACGGCGGTGCCGGCGTCCCGCTTCGCGATGACCTGGCGGTGGATGAACTCGATGCTGCCGACATCCAGGCCGCGCGTCGGCTGGTCGAGGATCAGCAGCTTGAGGTCGCGGTCGAACTCCCGCGCGACGACCGCCTTCTGCTGGTTGCCCCCGGACAGCGTGCCGGCGCTGACCTCCGTGGACGGCGTCCGGATGTCGAAGCGCTCCACGGAGGACGCCGCGTCGCGCCGGATCGCGACCCGGTTGCGCACGAGCCCGCGCGCATACGGCCGGCGGTAGTAGCTCGTCAGCACCAGGTTGTCCGAGAGCGGGAAGGGCAGGATCAGCCCGAACCGGTGCCGGTCGGCCGGCACGTAGGCGACCTGGGCCTCGTTCATCTCGCGCGGGCTGCGGCCGGTGACGTCCACGCCGTCCAGGGAGACCGTCCCCGCGACCGGCTTGCGCAGGCCGATGATCGACTCCACCAGCTCATCCTGGCCATTGCCGGCGACCCCGGCGATGCCGAAGATCTCGCCCGACCGGACCTCGAGGTCCACGCCGCGGAGCATCGGGTGGCCCCGATCGTCGTTCGCCTTGAGCCCGGCCACCTTGAGCACCGTACCGGCGGGGTTGGACGTGCCCCGGTCCACGACCAGCTGCACCTCGCGCCCGACCATGAGCTCCGCCAGGTCATCCTCGTCGGTCTCGGCCGGCTTGCGCTCACCGACGACCCTGCCGCGCCGGATGACCGTGATCCGGTCGGCGATCTCGAGGACCTCGTACAGCTTGTGGCTGATGAACACGATGCTGTGGCCCTCGGCCGCAAGGCGCCGGAGCACCGCGAAGATCTCTTCCGTCTCCTGCGGCGTCAGCACCGCGGTCGGCTCGTCGAGGACGAGGATGCGCGCGTTGCGATACAGCGCCTTGAGGATCTCGACGCGCTGCTGCCAGCCCACCGACAGGGACGCGACCTTGGCCTCCGGGTCGATCTCGAACCCGAACCGGCGTCCCAGGTCGACGATCCGGCGGTGGGCCTCCTTCCGATCCAGGAAGATGGGGTTGGCCATCGTCTCCTCGCCCAGGAGGATGTTCTCGGCCACCGTGAGGACAGGGACCAGCATGAAGTGCTGGTGGACCATGTTGATGCCGCGGGCGATCGCATCGGACGGCCCCGCGATCCTGACCGGCGTACCGTCGAGCAGGATCTCGCCCTCGTCGGGTGTCGCCAGCCCGTACAGGACGTTCATGAGGGTGGTCTTGCCCGCGCCATTCTCCCCCAGGAGGGCATGGATCTCGCCGGGTCGGACCTGCAGGTCGATCGCGTCGTTCGCGATGACGCCCGGGTAGCGCTTCGTGATGCCTCGCATCTCGAGCGCCGGGGCGACGATCACGGCCGTCGGATCGGTCATGGTGGCTCCGTTCAGGAGGGGTATGCGAGACGGGTCGGCCGCGTGCGGCCGACCCGTCCCTGGTTCACGTTGCGCGGCGAGCGCCTACTTCGCGTAGACGCCGCAGCCCGTGGTCGGGCAGGTCTGAAGGGTGCCTGCCTTCATGCCGGCGAGGGCGGTGTCCAGGGCGGCCTGGACCTCGGGGCCGAACATGCTGGCAGCGTCGTGGAACGGCGACACGCCGATGCCGTCGTTGGCGGCGTTGAACAGGAGATCGCCGGCGGCAAGGTTCTTGCCCGCGATCCCGACGATGGCCTGGCTCACGGCCGACAGGACGTGCTTCTCGGCGCTCGTGATGATGCACGAGTTGTCCGGGGCGCCGATCGAGACCCACTGGTCGACGTCGACACCGATGCCGTTGATCTTGGCGGCGCAGGCGGCCTGGAGGACGCCGTTGCCCGTCTTGCCGGCGACCTGGAACAGGACGTCGACCTTGTTCGCGTTGATGAACGTCGTGGCGAACGCCTTGCCGCCGGCCGGATCGTTGAACGCGGCCGCGGAGAAGTCGCTGGTGACGTAGGACGACGAGACCTTGATGGCCGGCTTGACGGACTTGGCGCCGAGCTCGTAGCCCTGGATGTAGCGCACGCACGGAGCGCACAGCGTCGTGCCGCCGATGGCGCCGATGCTGTCGACCTTGGAGGCGTACGCGGCCACGATCCCGGCGAGGTAGCCCGCCTGGTCCTCGGCGAAGTACAGGGAGGTGTAGTTCGGCAGGACGGTCTTGGCGTCGCCCTTGCACGCGAAGGTCGCGTCAGGGTTGCCCTGCGGGTCGACGCACACCGGCGACTGGTCGACACCGACGAAGTTGATCGTCGGGTTCGCCTTGGCCGCCTTGACGGTGTCCGCCGTCAGGTTGAAGCCAACGGTGATGATGACGTTGTAGTTCTGGCCGACGAAGGCCTGGATGTCGGCCGCGTACTCCGACGCGTCCTTCGGCACGGTCGACTGCGGCGGGGCGGAGCCGATCAGCGTGGCGCCGGCCCCGGCGCCCTTGAAGCTGTACTCGTTGTACCCCTTGTCGTTCAGCGTCCCGATGTCGGTGACGACGCCGATCTTGAGGTTCGCCTGGGGCACGGCCGGCGTCGGGGCGGCGGTCGGGGCGGCGGACGGGGCGGTGGTCGGGGCGGGCGTTGCGACCGGGGCGGTGGTCGGGGCTGGGGCTGTGGTGGGGGCCACCGTCGGGGTGGTGGTCGCGGTCGAGCCGCCACAGGCGGCAAAGACGAACGACGCGACGCCGATCATGGCGACGAGCCGGCTACTGGTCCGCAAGGTTGCTCCTCCTCGTGTTATGGCATGCGAGCCAGACTGGTCTCGCATTGCCGGAACCTCGGGCGCGATGGGTGCGCCCGCTGCCGAGCGCGGGTCGCGGCTCCCTGCGGCCAGTAGAGGCCAGGACCCGCGCGGCTGCACAGAGTATGCACGGGGTCGGAGTGCCCGTGCAATGATCCGGCGGTCGACGGAGGGCCTGCCGCACGGCCCCTGTTCCAGAGCAGAGGTTCATCCGTGGATCAGACCGGTCCCGGGCCCGATGTCGGGGCCGCCGACGTGCAGGACCGCGGACGCGCGGACCTTGATCGGGTGCGAGCACTCATGGATCTGCACGAGGGACGGGCTCCCGTCTCCGTCCTCGACGACGCGGGCATCGCCGCCGTGCTCGGGCAGGCGCGCCGGATCGCGGTGATCGGGGCATCGTCGCGGCCCGCCCGCCCAGCGTACGGCGTGATGGCGTCGCTGCTCCGTTCCGGGTACGACGTCGTGCCGGTCAACCCGCGCGAGACGGAGATCCTGGGCAAGCGGTGCTATCCGGATCTCGCGGCAGCGGTGGCTGCCGAAGGACCGGTGGACATCGTGGACGTGTTCCGCAACGCGGATGCCTGTCCAGAGCACGCGCGCGAGGCCGCGGCCGTGGGAGCGGGCTGCCTGTGGCTCCAGATCGGGATCGTGTCCTGGGAGGCCGGGCGCATCGCGGCGGACGCGGGGATCCCGGTCGTGATGGACCGCTGCACGTCCATCGAGGTCGACCGGCTGCGGCGTCGCTGAGCGTCGGCCGCGTTGACAGGCCGGACAGGCCACCCGACGTCACCGCCTAGCGCGTCAGGAAGCCCAGGGCCACCAGCACCACCCCTGCGATCACGATCAGCCCGCCGATCTGGGCCCTGCGCCGGAGCACCTGCATCGCCACGGAGGCACTCGTCTTCGAGTCCGAGCGCGCGCCCCCCCGCCACGCCTCGTAGCGGGCGACGTTCGCGTCCTGCTCGCGCAGCTCCATGTAGCGCCGATACGGATCGCGGGCCCGCATCACGCCGACGACGATCAGGACGACACCCGCGAGGAGCAGCGCGATCGACAGCACGCTCACGATGACGGCTCTCCTTCCAGGCGCTCGCGGACCAGCGTGGTGACGCGAGCCGCGTCCGCCGCACCGCCCGTGGCCTTCATGACCCGGCCCACGAAGAAGCCCGCCACCGGCTTTCCGGCACGATAGTCCGCGACGGCTCCGGGGTTGGCGGCGATGACCGCGTCGATGTGGGCGAGCAGCGACGGGTCGTCCGAGATGGGCCCGGGTCCGGCCGAGTCGAGCAGCTCGGCCGCGGGCGTGCCCTCCGCCAGGTGGCGGTCCAGCAGGTCTCGCCCGGTCGGTCGGGAGACCTGGCCGGAAGCGATGGCGGAGAGCAGCGTCGCGATGCTGGCCGGCGAGGAGGCCCCGGCCGTCCCCAGCGCGTTGAGCCCGCCATCCTTCACCGCCCGTGCGTGGGCACCCGTCACGAAGTTCGAGACCTCCTTCGCGGGCGCCGAGCCCGCGGCCGAGATCGCCTCGAACGCCATCGTCATCGCCGGGTCGGCCACGATGACCGCGGCGTCGTAGGCGCCCAGGCCCAGCGCCACGTAGCGCGCGCGGCGTGCCGCCGGCAGCTCCGGCAGGAAGGCCCGGACGCCGTCGATCCAGGCCGCGTCGACGCGGAGCGGTGGCAGGTCCGGGTCAGGGAAGTAGCGGTAGTCGTCCGAGGTCTCCTTGGCGCGCATCCGGTAGGTGGCCTGCCGGCCGTCGTCCCAGCCCCGGGTCTCCATCACCAGGGGCTCACCGGCGTCCAGCGCCGCGGCCTGCCGCTCGATCTCGAAGTCGATGGCCCGCTCCACCGCGCGGAACGAGTTCATGTTCTTGACCTCGACCCGCGTCCCGAACGGCTCCGTCCCGCGCAGCCGCAGCGACACGTTCGCCTCCACCCGCATTTGGCCGCGCTCCATGTCCGCGTCCGACACCCCGATCGCGCGCAGCAGCAGCCGAAGCTCCTCCGCGTACCGGCGCGCCTGCTCCGCGGTGCGGATCTCGGGCTCGGTGACGATCTCCATGAGGGGCGTGCCGGCGCGGTTGAAGTCCACCAGCGTCGTCCGGCTGCCCGACTCCCCCGCCACGTCCCCGTGGAGCAGCTTCGCCGTGTCCTCCTCGAGGTGCGCGCGGGTGATCCGCACGACGAACGGGCCGGCCGACGTCTCGATCGCCAGCCGCCCGTCCGCGGCGAGCGGGATCGCGTACTGGCTGATCTGGTAGCCCTTCGGCAGGTCCGGGTAGAAGTAGTTCTTCCGCTCCCACTGCGTGCGGGCCGGGATCGTGGCCTCGATGGCCAGCCCGGTCGAGATCACGAACTCCACCGCAAGCCGGTTGATGACCGGCAGCGACCCCGGCAGAGCCAGGCAGACCGGGCACACACGGGTGTTGGGCGCCGCGCCGTCGTAGGCGGTGGAGCAGCCACAGAACATCTTGGACGCCGTGCGCAGCTGGCAGTGGACCTCGATGCCGATGACCGCCTCGTAGCGGTCCATCACGCTCGCGACGCGGTCGGCAACCGCAGCCGTCATGCCCCGACCTCGACGCCCATCAGCGTCCGCGTCTCGTCGCCCTCGCGCACCAGGGGGCGGACGGCTTGCCGGGCGGCGACATAGCCGCGCCAGGAGCCGCAGACGATGGCGAACACGCCCGAGATCACGAGAACGGCACCGGTCATGGCCTCAGAGTGTCGCACAGGACGGGCCGCGCGCGGCCCCTCGCGCGACCCCGTGCCCAGCCTCGCGCGACCCCGTGCCCAGCCTTGCGCCCGACCCTAACCGCCGGTGGGCTCCATCTGCGCAAGCGCCTGCTGGATGGCCTCGTGCAACCGTGCCCCCGTCGGCTGGCCGAGCAACGGCACCACGCCGTGGGTCGGCTCGTCGTCGAAGCCCGCCATCCCGATCCCCGGGAACGTGAGCACGATCGGTGCCTCCGGGTGGATGCGGCGAAGATCCGCGATCAGCTGGGTCGAGCCGTCGCTGTCACCGTCGGCCCACGCGTCGTAGATCAGGACGTCCGAGTCCGCGACGAACTGGCAGCGACCGCCGTTCAGCACCGGGCAGGTGTTCGCGGTCGGGCCGCTGCACTGCACCACCTCGTAGCCGAACCGGCGGAGCGACTCGACTTCCTGGTCCGCCATGTCGATGTCGTGGTGGACGACGAGCGCTCTGGTCATGACGCATCTCCATCGACGCCGGGTGGCGACAGCCCGCGATCC
>DATCGK010000318.1:0-8870 GCA_036508975.1 Candidatus Limnocylindrales bacterium | reverse complement strand
ACCTGGTCGTCCTGCGGATCACCGCGCTCGACCCGCTGATCGACGCCATCGCGTGCCTCGCCGTCCGCGGGGCGCCGGCCCTCGGGGTGGCCGGAGCGCTCGGGGTGGCACTGCTCGCCGCGACGAACCCGGACGCCGAGGCCACCGTCCGCGCCGGCTCCGCCCGGCTCCGCGCCGTGCGGCCCACCGCCGTAAACTTGGCCTGGGGCGTCGACCGGGCGCTCGCCCGCCTGGCCGAAGGTCCGGCGGCCGTCCTGGACGAGGCGCTGCGCGTCCGGGACGAGGACATCGTGGCCTGTGCCGCCATCGCCCGACGCGGCGCCGACCTGGCCCGCTCGCTGGTCGCGCGGCCGACGATCCGGGTCATGACCATCTGCAACACCGGCGCCCTCGCGGCGGTGGAGCGCGGGACCGCCCTGGGCGTGATCGGCGAGCTGCACGCCCGCGGTCTCCTGAAGGAGGCGCTGCCGCTCGAGACGCGCCCGCTGCTCCAGGGCGCCCGGCTGACCGCCTGGGAGCTGACCCGGATGGGGGCGCCGTTCCGCCTCCTCGTGGACGCTGCGGCCGCCTCCATCCTGGCGCGCGGCATGGCGGACATCGTCTTCATCGGTGCCGACCGGATCACGCGCAACGGCGACACCGCGAACAAGGTGGGCTCCTTCTCCCTGGCCCTCGCGGCACGCCACGCCGGGGTGCCGCTCCTGGTGATCGCGCCGGAGACCACGATCGACTTGGCCACGGCGAACGGCGCCAACATCGAGATCGAAGAGCGCAGCGCGGACGAGGTGACCTCGTTCCGCGGGGTCCGCAGCGCGCCGGCCGGCACCCGCACGCTCAACCCGGCCTTCGACGTGACCCCGGCCGCGCTGATCACGGCGATCGTGACGGACCAGAGGGTGATCCGGCTGGACCGCGGCGAGACTCCGTAGGGCGCGCCCCGGCGGCCCTGCCTGGCCAGTCGCGGCCATGCCCAGCCCTCGTCCCGGTCCTGCCCAGCCGCTGCCTGAGAGCCCAGGTCCACGCGACCCGCGGATGACGCCCGACGCGATCGAGGTGGTTCGGCGGGCATCCGAGCCGGGCTGACATCACCGCGTGGCGGCGGCCTCCATTCCCTTGAGCCCGATACCGACGGCTATGTGGGAGATTCCGACGCCCGTCGCCTTCCAGGCAACGCCCGTCCACATGTCGGAGGACGGTCGTCGGTCGATGCCAACGCCAGTTGCCGCCAGAACCGCGACCGTTGGTGAACTTGGGCACCGACGCGGGTCCGCCTTGCCCCGCATGTGCCTGTCAGGGCGCCGCCCTGCCGGGCGACGATGACCCACGTCGACCGGTATCAGAGTCGACCGACGGTGGAGAGTTGGAGATGCGAATCGCAGACCTCAGCGAGAACATCGCGTTGATCGTGCCGATGCTCATCCTCGTGGAGGGCATCGTCGGGATCGTCGCGTGGTTCGCCTACGGGTCCAAGGGCGGGCGCGGTGCCCGCATTGCCGCCTGGCTGGGCCTCGTCACGCTCACCCTCTGGTGTGGGTCGGCCGTCGGCTTCGTCTTCCTCTACCTGCTCCTGTTCACCCTGGGCAGAGAGGCCGTCGTCGTCGGTGCCGTCGCCATCACCGTGTTCATGCTGGTGATGCCCTTCGGCTGGGCGGTCCTCATCCGGCACCACGGTCGCGAGGACGCCGACGACCCGCAGACCCGCGGCAACCTGCCGGGGGCCCCCGGCAGCCAGCCGCACGCCCCCGGCAGCCAGTCGCGCTGAGCGGCGGCCGTCCGATGACCACCACCCGCGAGACGAAGGCCGACGGGGTCGCCGAGACGGCCCGCCTGGGGGTCATGCTCGCGATCGTCGACTTCCCGATGCTCAGCGCCGCGTTCCGGGCCGTGATCGACCAGGAGCGGGACATGAGCGTCGTTGCCGAGGCGACGAGCCGCGAGTCCATCGCAGACGAGGCCCGGACCAGCAACGCGGACGTGATCGTCCTGGAGTGCGAGGGTGTCGGCGGCTTCGGCTGCGGGACCTACGAGGCCATCGAGGCCTTCCGCGCGGCAAGCCCCCACGCCAAGATCATCGCCCTCGACTGCCGGTGCGCCACCGAGCAGTTCTCCGTCGCGCTCAAGGCCGGCGCCAACGGGTTCCTCACCCGCGAGGCCCAGGACACCGACGTGGTGGCCGCGGTCCGGAGCGTCGCCGCCGGCCACACCTACGTCAGCCCGGCGATCGTCACCCGCATGATCAACACCTACGTCCGGCGCAACCCTGACGCCGGGATCGACGACCCGTACGAGAACCTTTCCGACCGCGAGCGCGAGATCCTGCTCCTTGCCGCCATGGGGCACACGAACCGCGACATCGCACGCTCTCTGCGCCTTTCGGAGCAGACCGTCCACTACAACCGCGCCAACCTGATGGAGAAGCTGGGCCTGCACGACCGGGTCGAGCTTCTCCGCTACACGGTCCGCCGCGGGCTGCTGAACCCCTCCACGCTGTGAAGACGCCGCTGCGGTTCCGCCGCTTCTGGGGTTCCGTCCGGCCGCGCACCCGGCGCGGCGGCATCCTCGCCGTCGTCGGCATCCTGGCCGGCGCCGCCGCCCTGTCTGCCGTCCTGTTCGTCGGGGCGGCGATGGCCTGGTCCCCCTACCTCGACTTCAGCCTCCACCGGAACGTCGACGCCAAGCGGGCCGCCACCCTCGAGATGACGTTCGCCAGCTCCTCTACGTGCGCCGCGTGCCATGAGCCGCAGGCCGCGAAGCTGGCCAGCAACAGCCACGCCGGCATCGGCTGCCAGAGCTGCCACGGCGCCCTGCTCGAGCACACCATCGACAGCAGGAGCCCGGACGCGACGACGGTGAAGATCGCCGTCCCAACCGACGAGGTCTGCGTCCGCTGCCACGTCCAGGCGACGGGCCGCCCCGCGGGTCTCCGGGGCATCATCCCGAGCGAGCATTACGTCTCGAACTGCCTCGCCTGCCACGACCCGCACACGGCCATCGCCAATCGCCCGCCGGTCGTGCAGCATCCGCTCGACAAGCTGCCGCCCTGCCTGACCTGCCACGGGCCCGAGGGCTTCAAGGCCCGGAACCAGCGTCACCCGGCCGGTACCACCGACGACAAGCCATGCCTCGACTGCCACGCCGCGGGCCGCGGTCCGACCGAAGACCCTGGGACGACCAAATGACGGAGCCGCTGAACGACGGGGCCACCCCGGCCACTGCCGAACCGAACCCGATGACGACGCCGGATCCCACCCCGGCCCAGGCGGCGGATCCCACCCCGGTGACCGCCGAACCCACCCCGAGGACGACGACCGATCCCGGGACTGCGACGACCGAACCGACCCCCGCGGCCCAGACCGGGACTTCGACTGCCGAACCGACCCCCGCGGCCGAGACCGGCCCCGCCCTCGCCGAGACCCCGGATCGCGCGTACCTCGTCCCGCTGGACGAACTCGCCCCGGCCATCACGGCCGCCTCCACCAGCCGGCGCGCCTTCCTGGGCTTCGGCCTCGCGGTTGCCGGTGGCCTGGTGGGCGCCGCGGTCATCTCGCGCTTCATCCCCATCTTCGAGGACGCGTCCGACGCGGCCAGCCCGATCGCCGGCACCTACGACCCGGCAAGCAAGCAGTGGACGTTCGTGGTCGACACCGCCGCCTGCATCGGCTGCGGGCTGTGCGTGGCGGCGTGCAAGGAAGAGAACAACGTGCCCGAGGAGGAGGGGTTCACCCGGACGTGGGTGGAGCGCCACACGGTCACGACGGATGGCGTGCTGTACGTGGACTCGCCGAACGCAGGCATCGACGGCTTCCCGGCCGAGTCAACCGCCCCGGGTGCGGCCGGCAAGCCCGTTCAGGCCTCGCATTTCGAGCCGCGCCTGTGCATGCAGTGCGTCGACTCCCCGTGCACGGCGGTCTGTCCGGTCGGTGCCACCTACCACACCGAGGACGGGGTGATCCTGATTGACTCCCGACGGTGCATCGGCTGCGGCTACTGCGTCGTGGCCTGCCCGTACGGTGCCCGCTACATCGTCCCGGCCGGCGGAAATGCCCCCAACGACACGCCGGGCGTGGCCGACAAGTGCACCTGGTGCTACCACCGCATCAGCCAGGGCCAGCTCCCGGCCTGCGTGGAGATCTGCCCCGTCGGTGCCCGCAAGTTCGGCGACGCAGCCGACGAGAACAGCGAGATCGCCAGGATCGTCCGCGAGCAGAAGCCACAGCAGCTCAACCCCGAGTACGGCACCAATCCTCGTGTGCTCTACCTCGGTCCGTCGGTCGAGGAGGCCTGAGCGATGCATGCTCCCGGACACACGATGACCCTCGCCGGGCGCACCGTCCCGGTCGGACCCCGCGCAGCCTCCTCCGCCGTGGTGAACGAGATCCGCTCGATGCCGACCGGGCTCCGGATCTGGTTCGGCATCCTGCTGGCCGCCATGGCCGTCGGCGCCGTCGGCGCACTCCTCGCCCTGCCCCCGGGCTGGGAGGTGTTCGGCACGACGCCGAGCTTCGAGTGGGGCCTCCTGATCGTGGCCTATGTCTTCTTCGCGATCATGACCAGCGGCCTGTGCCTGGCCTCGTCGCTGGGCACCGTGTTCGGGATCGAGCGCTTCCGCCCGTTCGAGAAGCGCCACGCGATCCTCGCCGTCCTGAGCCTCACCACCGCGTTCGGGATCATCGCGCTGGACCTGCACTACCCGGTGCGGATGGTCTTCGGCGCCGTGCTGGTCCCGTCGCCGTCCTCGCCGATGTGGTGGATGGGCGTCTTCTACGGCGCCTACCTGGTGGTGCTCCTGGTCGAGGTCTGGAGCTTGTTCTCCGACCATCCCAACATCCACCAGTGGGCCTGCACCGTGGCCGCCTGCATCGCGATCCTCGCGCCGATCACGCTGGGCGCCGTGTTCGGGATCATCGCGGCCAATCCGTTCTGGCACGGCCCGTTCACCCCGATCCTGATGGTCTCCTCGGCGTTCCTCGCCGGCACCGCCCTGCTGGGGATCGTGTTCTACGTGGTCCACCGGCTCCGGCTGGCGGACTTCGAGCGCTCCGCGTCCATCGCCCTGCCGTCCGTGCGCCTGCTGCTGGGCATCGGCCTCACGATCGTCGCTGCGCTGGTGGTCCGCCAGGTCGCTGCCGGGCTCTCCGGGACCCCCCCCGGGCTCCGCGAGGCGACGATCGCCCTGGTCAGCGGCCCGCTGGCGTTCCAGTTCTGGGGTGGGCGGGTGATCCTCGGCCTGGTCCTGCCGGCCCTGCTCATCGCCATGCCGATGACCCGGACGCCGGTCGGCACGCTGGCGGCCTCGATCCTGGCCCTGACCGGCGTGCTCCTGGACCGGTCCCTGTTTGTGTCCGCCGGGCAGATCGCCCCCACCACGACGGTGGCCGGCACGGTCTCCTACCCGTACGCCACCTATTCGCCGTCCCCCGTCGAGCTGGCGATCTTCGTCGGAGCCGTCGCCTTCCTCGCCTTCACCTACACGCTCGCCGAGCGGTACCTGGACATGGGCGAGACCGACGTCCACGTCGGCATCAACTGGCCGTGGGTCCGCCGCCACGACACGAGCGACACGGACCACGACCACGACGAGCCGGCCGAGGTCCCGGCGGTTCCCGCCGAGATCGCGGCCATCAGGATGGGAGTCGAGTCGTGATCCGCGGGACGATCTCCCGTCACCCGTTCGGCGTCGCCGTCGCCGCGCTGACCGTCGGCATCATCGTCGTGGCCGGGTTCCTCCTCGCCGTCGCGCTGCCCGACGTCGGCGGCCTGACCGCCCTGGTGAACCCGGCCCCGACCGCCAGCCCGGCCCCGACGGCAACCCCACAGCCCACGGCCGCGTCCGGGATGGCGCTCTCGCCGATCGCCATCCAGATGCCCGTGGACGCCAACTGCGAGGCCTGCCACGTGACGACGGCGGGAACCGTGGGCACCAAGCCGATCCCGAAGCTCGGCCATCCCCTGTGGGGCTTCCAGGACTGCACCGCCTGCCACAAGCCCGACGGGCTCGTCCAGACGGCCCCCGGCCACTCGAGCCTGCACAAGAACGACTGCCTGATCTGCCACCAGGTGCCCGACCCGGCGACAACCCCGACGGCGGGCGGCAGCGTCGCCCCGATGCGCCCCGAGCACATGGGCGGCAACCAGCCCTGCACGTCCTGCCACGGCGTGGACAAGCACGCGCCGCTGCCCCCGGACATGGCGGGCCGCGACAACTGCTGGATCTGCCACAACGGGCCGGAGTTCGTGTACCTGTTCGAGTCCCCGTCGCCGGGCGCGTCACCGGCGGGGTCACCTGCAGCGTCGCCCAGCGCGGCACCCGGCGGAGCATCCACGGGATCCACCTGGGCCCTGGTCACGCCCTGACCTGACCCTCGACCGCGCTGGAATGGAGCCCGTCAGGGGTTGAGCCCGCCAGGGAATGTGCCCGTCAGCCGGTCCGGGCGGCCAGCGCGAACAGCCCCAGGAACTCGTACGCCACGTTGGCTGCGGCCAGGTCCGTCAGCTCGGCATGGTTCCAGGCGGGTGAAACCTCGACCACGTCGGCCCCCGCGAGGTCCAGGCCGTGGAGGCCGCGGAGGATGAACACGCCCACCACGGCCACGGCCGTGGTCCCCAGCTGGTCCAGCCGCGGCAGGCGCGCGAACGTGTCCGGCCCGGCGAAGCGCGGCACGACCAACGCGTTGGGGGGCCCGACCGGCTCGGGCCGGTCCCCCTGGGTCCCCTTGCGCGTCTCGTCCCCGCGGTCGCCCACGGGTCCGCTCGGCCTAGGCCTTGGGGCTCTTCGGAGTCGCGCTCTTCGGCTTCTTGGGTGTCTTTGCCTTCTTGTCCATAGCGTTCAACCTCAGGCCTGCCACGGGCGCCGCGGCACGGAGTCGCGAGCATCACCGTGGCGCGATCATGCACCACCAGCGGGCGGAGCGTGCATTCGACCCGGCTGACAGGACCGGCGAGCGCCGCCGACGCCGACGCGGCCGCTATGAGCCCTCCATCTCCTCCGGCGGCCGGACGCGCTTGAAACTCCGGTAGAGGAGCAGGTCGTAGACCACCTTGAGGCCGCCCGAGATGAGGAACGGCAGGCCGGCCAGGGCGACGCTCGCGTACAGCGGGGCGGCGATGAGCGGCGAGGCCGCGACGCCCAGGCTCCGGGCGATGCCCGTGACGCCCGCGGCGGCGGACCGCTCGTCCGGGGCGACGATGGCCATGGTGTAGGACTGGCGCGTGGGGACGTCCATCTGGCTGATCGCGAACCGGGCCAGGAGCATGACCACGGCCAGCTGCAGGTTGGGCATGAGCGGGACGAGCATGAGCAGGATGTTGGACGGCAGGTGGGTGAAGACCATCGTCCGGATCAGCCCGAACCGGGCCGCCAGCCGCCCCGCGGCCAAGGCCGAGAACCCGGCCAGGACGTTGGCCGCCGAGAGGATCAGCCCCAGCCCGCCCGGGTCCACGCCGTAGCGCTGGTTGAACCAGAACGCGATGAACCCCTGGATGGCGAACCCGCCGGCGAAGGCGTCGAGCGCGAACAGCGCCGACAGCCGCAGGACGACATTCCGCGAGCGATGCAGGCCCAGGCGATCCCGGATCGTCTGGTCGGCGACATCCGCCGGCGGGACCTCGACGCGCGCCGACACGCGGGTGACCAGCAGCGCCAGCGCGATGCCGACGATCGCGTACCCGAGGATCACGACCCGGTAGGCGTCCGCCGGGCTCGCACCGCCGTTGATCACCAGCTGCGACACCACGCCGCCGGCCAGGGTCCCGGCGGCCGTCGCGAACGATCCCGCAAGCTGGTACCGCGCGAACAGCCCGGTCCGCTCCCGCGCCGGCACCAGCTGGGCCAGCGACGCCTGCTCGACCGCGAGGAACGGGCCCACCTCGTTGCCACTCGGGCTGATGACGCCGATCGTGGCCGCAACGAGGAGCACGCCGAACACCGGGGTGGCGACGAACACGAACCCCGCGAAGAGCATCAGGATCGCCCCGACGAGCAGGACTCGGCGCCGGCCGATCCGGTCCGCGTGCGTAGTCAGCCAGAGGGAGACGCCGGCGTCGCCGAGGAGCGTGAGGCCCAGCAGCAGGCCCTGTTCGCCGCCGGACAGCCCGATCGCCGCGAGGTACAGGACGAGCACGACGGCCAGGAAGCCGTACCCGAACATGCGCAGGATCCGCGTTGCGAACAGCAGCGCGATGTCCGGGCTGCGGGCGAGCTTCCCTGGGTCCTGGGGGTCCACGTGCACAGGATGAGGCCCGGCGACCCCGCGCGTCGCGCGCTGACGCGCCACCGGGCAGTGCGGGCGGCTAGTGCGCGGCCTCGGCAGCCTCGGCCGCCTCGGCGTCGGCCTTCGTCTGGTGGATCGTCCCCGGGGCGTGCTGCGGCGGGGCATACACCGTGTACAGGCGGAGGTCGTCCGCGCCCGTGTTCACGATGTCGTGCCAGGTCCCGGCGGGCACCTGGACCAGCCAGCCGGGCCCGATCGCCGTCCGCTCGTCGCCGAGCACCGCCTCACCCTGGCCCGACACGATGACGAGGACCTGGTCCACGTCCGCGTGGACCTCGGCCCCGATGTCGTCTCCGGGTGGGATGCTCATGACCACGACCTGGCTGTGCGGCCCGGTGGCCAGGACCTCGCGGAAGAAGGTGTTGGCCATGGCCCGATCCGTGATCTTGCTGACGTAGCCCATCGTGGCTCCTCCGTTGGGGTGGTGAGGGTTCTGGGGCGAGCGTCGCAGGCGTCCCCCGCGCTGGGCAAGGGCCGGAGGACACCCACGGGCTTCCCGTCAGGCGCGCCCGCGGGCGAGATCGATCAGCCGCCCCAGGACCCGCTCGCCGTCCGCGCGGAGACCGTTGTGGCCGTACTCGTTCGTGATCCACGGCCGCA
>DATCGK010000317.1:0-4153 GCA_036508975.1 Candidatus Limnocylindrales bacterium | reverse complement strand
AGGTCCACGTCGGCATCGGATACAGGAGAGACAAGGTCAGAAGAAATCACTTTGCTCCAGTTGACGGCGCCACGCTCGGCCGCGCGGCCCGTGGAATTCGGACGACCGTCCGGAAGGGAAAGCTGGACCCGCGTACCGGGTCCACGCCGCCCGACACACGTAGTGGCGTGTCAAATGACACGCCATTGGCCCGCTAGTCTAGGCCATTGGATAGCACTTGACAACCCCCAACTTGATACCAGTGGGGAGTATGCGCGCGTTCGCCCGGAGGCGCACCGGACGCCGACCACCGCGACATACAGGAACGCCCGGCCTGGGGGGAAGGTCGGGCGTTCCGGGTCTCGAGTGAGACAGGCGAATCGTAGACCGCAGGGTCAACGCAGAATTGCGCAGATCAGGCGGGGGAGCCGCTCCGGCGCCGCGCCACTGCTCCCGCCAGACCTCGGCGATCCAGGCGACCTCTTCCTCGGGGAGCTCGGGCACCGGGCCGAACGTGCTCGCGCGCAGGAAGACCTCGGCGGCACCCTCGGTCACGGAGGCCGCGTTGTACGCGTGGTGGAGCGTGGCCCCGATGGCCAGCAGGCCGTGGTGGCGCAGGAAGCACGCACCCCGGTCGGCCAGCGCGTCCGCCGTGACGTCCGCGAGCGCCTCCGTGCCGGGACGGGCATAGGGTGCGGTCCGGACCGCACCGCCGGCCGCGGCCACGAACCCGGTGAGGATGGGCGGCAGCGTCCAGCCGAGGGCGGCCATCGTCATCGCCCCGGCGCTGTGGGTGTGGACGATGGCGCCCACCTCGGGCCGGCGCCGGTACATCAGGGTGTGGAGCGGGAACTCCGTGGTGGGCTTCAGGTGGCCGGCCACGACCTCGCCGTCGATCGTCGCCAGGCAGACGTCGGCCGACTCAAGCGAGTCGTACGGCGCGCCGGTGGGCGTCACGGCGTACAGCCCGGGCTCGCCGTCCACGCGGACGCTGATGTTGCCCGCTGTGAAATCGACCAGGCGCTCGGCCAGCATGCGGCGGCAGTAGAGGACCACCTCCGCTCGCGCGCGTTCCCGACCCATGTCCAGCCTCATCGTCCCTCACCTCGAGCGGGAACGCCCGCCCAGCTCTCGTGCCCGCCCAGCTCTCGTGCCGCCCCGTCCTGTGCTCGGCGCCTACGTCCCGGACTTCTCGCTGACACGGGCCAGCAGCGACGTCCAGGACGCCACGAACGACGCCGCGCCCTTCTGCTGCAGGTCCAGCCCCACGGCGTCCACGTCGATCCCGGCCTGCGCGAAGCGGGCGAGCATGGCGTCGGCCTCGCCCGGCGCGGCGGGGATCGGGTCGACGGACGCCAGGTCGTCGGCGCCGGCGGCGAGGAGCGTCTCCTCCGGGATCGTGTTCACGGTGTTGGGCGCCGCCAGGCCCGTGACGTAGAGGGTGGGGGAGGCGGTCGGGTCCTTGGTGCCGGTGCTCGCGAACAGCAGGCGCTGCGGCCGGGCGCCGGCGGCCTTGAGGGCGGCCCAGCGCTCGGTCGCGAAGAACGCCACCGCGTCCGCGTAGGCGCGCCGCCCGACGGCGAGGCCCAGCTGCAGCTCCAGCTCCGCCGGGATCTTGTCCTTCACCGCGCCGTCCCAGCGGCTGACGAACAGGGACGCGACGGAGGGAACGTAGGCCGGCAGGCCGGCGGCGAGCCGACGCTCGATACCCCGGGTGTACGCCTCGGCGCAGCCGAGGTACTGGGCCGGTGAGAAGAGCAGGGTCACGTTGATCGGGATGCCCGCGAAGATCGCGTCCTCGATGGCGCCCAGGCCCTGGGGCGTGCCCGGGATCTTGATCAGCAGGTTGGCGCGGCCTCCCTTCGCCCAGAGGCGCTTCGCCTCGGCCAGCGAGGTGACGGCGTCGTAGGCGAGCTCCGGCGAGACCTCGAGGCTGACGAAGCCGTCGATGCCGTCCGTGGCGTCGTAGACCGGACGGAACAGGTCCGCGGCGCGGGTCAGGTCGTCCAGCGCGAGGCCGAAGAAGATCTCCTCGGCGGGCACGCCGGCTGCGGCCGCGGCGGCGATCTGGGCGTCGTAGTCCCCGCTGCCGCCGATCGCGCGGTCGTAGATCGTGGGGTTGGATGTCAGGCCCGTCACCCCCAGCTCGCTCTTGTAACGGGCGAGCGTGCCGCTGTCGAGCAGGGCACGGGTGATGTTGTCAAGCCACAGGCTCTGGCCGAGCTGGCGAAGCGCGCTGGTGGTGGTCATCGGTCCTCCAAAGGTCGACCCGAGTCTAGCGCGGTCGCGCCTGATCGAGCCGCCGATCGACCCGTGGGGTTCCGTGTCGGGAACCCTCACAGGTTTCGCCCGGACCCGCTACCTTCGCGCTCATGACCACCGATCCCGATCGCGACGCCCTCGAGGCTGCTGTCGCCGGCCGCGGCGGCGATCTGGGCGTCGTAGTCCCCGCTGCCGCCGATCGCGCGGTCGTAGATCGTGGGGTTGGACGTCAGGCCCGTCACCCCCAGCTCGCTCTTGTAACGGGCGAGCGTGCCGCTGTCGAGCAGGGCGCGGGTGATGTTGTCGAGCCACAGGCTCTGGCCGAGCTGGCGAAGCGCGCTGATGGTGGTCATCTTTCCTCCAAGGGTCGTCCCGAGTCTAGCGTGATCGCGGCGGGGACCCCGCGCACCGGTGCTGGTGCGGTCAGGTGCGGTCAGGTGATCATCCCTGGCGCAGCCCCCGAACCGCCGCCGATGACAGAATCGCTGGCCGCTTGGCGGACAAAGTCGCTGGCGAGCGACACACGTCAATAGGTAGGTTGACGTAGGACGAATGGCTAGGACAATCCGCCGTCAGAGCGCGTTGACGGGGGTCCGCGCTCGTAGCCGCAAGGCATCCGCCCCATCGGGGTTTCGGTGGATGCGCCTCTCCGGGGGTTTGGGGAGAGCGTCGCTGGTTGCGTGGTCGTCTTCCCGGGTCCGCAGCGTGGCGTCCCATGCGCGGCGTCGAACCGGCTCGCGAACCCAAGACAGTCGGTGGCACCACGGGTGCCGTGCGATCGATCCAGGTGGTCCGGCGCGTGCGCGCAGGAAGGAATCCTGATCGATCGGTTCGTTGGTTTGCGCTCCTCGCCTCGGCGGGATCGCGGACCGCCCGGCCAGCCGCAGCCGGACATCTGCGGGCGGGGCAAATGGGAGGAAGGCAGGAGGGAGAGCACAAGCAAGCAGCCGGAGCACTGCATGCCTGGCCGGCAGGAGCCATCGCGTGGTTGCCGGTAGAGAGTCCTTCGAATTCACGACGTCAATCCCGAGCCAGCGCGTGAACCGCGCCCCACGAGGAGCATTGAATCGATGAAGACAGCCAAGCGACTCGTCGCCCTGCTGGCCGCCATGGGCCTGCTCGCGACCACGGCCGGCCTCGCGCTGGCCGCCGACTACAACTCCCCCTCGAAGATCGGCGCGACCGGCGCCAACACACTTGCCTGGACGGGCCAGGGTGCAAGCAACGGCGTACTGAACACGGAGCTCTGCGGGTCCAAGGACACTCCCGACGGCAAGTTGAACACGGCGTACCTGCTGTGGATCTTCACCACGGACGCGGGCAGCGCGGAGAACGCGACTCTGTATCTTGGCGGCACGGGATCTGGGACCTACACGGCGGATAAGACCGCCGGCTCGACGTTCCACTTCTTCACCCCGTACGTCACGCCCGACAGTTCTCTGACTGCGTACGTTTCCTTCGACACCACTGACACGGGCAGTGGCACCTGGAACCTCGTGATCAGCCACGGCTGCCCGGGCGACCAGCAGGCCGCGGATGCGTCGATCAGCACCGAGATCCACGCCGGCGCCACGGACGGCGCGACGCCAAGCGTCGTCGGGTCGCACGTCGCCCTCGGCTCGACCGTCCACGACTCTGCGGCGATCGTCACGACTGCGGCGACCCGGTGGATGCCACGGCCTCCGGCGACTTCCCCGTCAGCGGTTCTACCCGCGCGGTCGACCCCGGTCTCGTTGCATTGGCCCTGGCCGCGGGCGACTACTCGTTCGACGCGGTCTTCACGAGCGGCGACACCAACCTTGTCGTCAACGCAATGAGCGATTGCGAGCCGTTCACGGTTGACAAGGCGCAGCTCTCGATCTCGACCGCGGTCCACAACGCGGCCCACGACAACATCACCAACCAGCACGTC
>DATCGK010000316.1:0-4357 GCA_036508975.1 Candidatus Limnocylindrales bacterium | reverse complement strand
GCGAGATCAGGGGGTGCGACATCGTCGCAGTGCGCGGTGACGAGCCGCCGGTGGTCGTGGAGATCAAGAAGACGTTCGGCCTCGGGCTGGTGTTCCAGGGGATCGACCGGCTGGCGATGACCGAGGCCGTCTACGTCGCGGTTGGCGCGTGGCCCACCCGCCAGCCGGAGGCGAGGCGGCTGTGCCGGCGGCTGGGGCTGGGGCTCATCGTGGTGACGCATGGAGGCGCGGAGGTCGTGCTGGACCCGGTGCCGTACCGGCCGCGCAGGAATGCGCGCCGTGCGGTGGCCTTGCTGCGTGAGCACCATCGGCGCATCGGGGACCCGACGGAGGGCGGATCGATGCGCCGGCCGATCATGACGGCCTACCGGCAGGAGGCGATGCGGTGCGCGGAGCTCCTGGCGGAAGGGCCGATGTCGCTGCGGGCGATGCGGGCGGCCGGCAACGTGCCGAACGCGGGCCGGATCGTGCGCGACAACGTCTACGGCTGGTTCGATCGGGTCGAGCGAGGCGTGTACGCCTTGTCGCCGCGTGGGACGGACGGCCTCGGGAACTACACCTGACTAGTGCCCGGCGCACTCGTTCGTGGTGAGAGGCGCCAGCGGCACGTTGAAGGGGATGGGGTAGTAGCCGGTCTGGCCCGAGGCGGTGTAAGACCCCTGGATCCGTCCGACGAGGCTGAGCTGCCCGGTGTCGGCCGCCTTGACCTCATAAGGCCCGCCGCCCTTCCAGTGCGTGCCGTACTTGGCGACGTCGAACCTGACGGTGCCACCGGCCGGACCCGAGGGAGCGAATTCGAACGGCATCGTCAGGTCCCCGCCCGGGTTGACGACGGTGATCGTGAAGGGCCGGTCGAGCCCGCACACGACCCCGGACCACACGGTTCCCTGGTCCTGCCACGACGCCCGGTAGGCTGAGAGGCCCGTCCGGAACTCCACATTCAGCGTGGCGATGCCGCGCTTCGAGCGTGTCTCGAGTAGGACCGCCGCCGTCTTGTCGAGCTCTCCGGGTGCCGTGTACCGGAAGGAGGCAGGGGAGGGCACCTTCGTCCCGGACGGCGTCACGGAGACGGTTCCGCTGGCGAGGGTCGCCGTCACCGGGACGTGGAGCTGCGTCGTCTCGAACTTGTGGCTGACGACCGCGGTGAACGGCGTCTCGGACCCCGGGTCCACCTGCTTCGACGAGCCGGTGATCTCCGGGACCGCGATCGCGAGGCAGTAGCCGGTCGTCCACTTGTCCTCCGCCTGGGTCATCGCGCCGAACGCTGCCAGGCGGCCCATCATGATCAGGCTGACCGCGCTCCTGGCGTATGCCCCGTCGACGCGCGACGAGATCCGGCTGTTGAGGCTGCTGGTGGGCCGCGAGGATCCCCCGGATCGACTCGACGTCGTCCGGCGTGGCGGCCCGGATCTCGCGCGCGGCGGGCATCGTCCGGGCCTCCCGCGTCAGCCTGCCCGCGCCCGCGGCCCGCGACCGTAGCGGGCCATGACGTCCAGCAGCCGGTCGTGGCCCAGAGCGTGGGCGGTGATCCCGTCGCGCCCGGTCATCGTCTCGGCCGCCAGCAGCGCATTGACGATTGCCGCCTCGGTGGCCTCCACCGTCGCCTTGAACAGCGGCGTCAGCCGGTTGTCGGGGACCATCCGCACCTCGATCACCCCGGGCGCCGAGGCGCTCGGCTCGTCCGCGCCGGGCAGCCCGCGGTTACCCGTCGCGAAGGCGAGGACGAGGTCGCCCGACGAGTGATTGGCGGTGCTGCCCATTCGCGCGAGGCCAAGGCCGGCCCGCTGCGCGACCCGCTCGCACTGGTGGGGCAGCAGCGGCGCGTCCGTGGCCACGATGATGATGATCGAGCCCGACCCCGGATCCGGGCGGGGAATGCCGGAGTCAGGGTCGTCGTCGGGGTAGGGGCTGGGGACGTCACCGACGGGGATCGCCTGGCCGACCGGGACCCCGTCGATCCGCAGCTGCTCGCGCTCCCCGTAATTCGCCTGGACGAGGACACCCACCGTCCAGCCACCCTCTCTCGCCGCGACGACCCGTGACGCCGTGCCGATACCGCCCTTGAACTCGTGGCACACCATGCCCGTGCCACCGCCGACGCTGCCTTCGGCGACCGGACCGCCCGCCGCCGAGGCGATCGCGGCATCCACGTGCGCAGGACGAACGTGCAGCCCGTCCACGTCGTTGAGCGTCCCGTCCCACGTCTCACCGACGACCGGCAGCGACCACAGCCCGCCGCCGTGCCGCCGGTGCGCGATGCCGTGGGCGACAAGGGCGTCACGGACGACGCCGACACTGTGCGTGTTCGTGATCGCGATGACGCCGCCGAGCTGGCCCGCCTCGCGGACCCACTCCAGGCCGGTCAGCTCGCCGTTGCCATTGAGGCGGTGGCAGCCGGCGAAGACGGGCTCGGTCCAGACATCGTCCGCGTGGGGGATGACGACAGTCACGCCGGTGCGGACCGGGCCCTGCCCAACCACCAATGGACCCTCGCCCGAGATCAGCGTGGTGTGGCCGACCATGACGCCGGGGACGTCCGTGATCGCGTCGTGCTCCCCGGGCTCGAGCAGGCCGATGCGCAGGCCAAGCTCTCTCGCTCGCATGTGTGCCTCCTGGAGCGGGACGCGGCCGGCACTCGCGCGGCACCCGTATGATCGCGCCGTGACGCCGATCCCGGAAGCCCGTCCCGCATTGCGCCGACCCGCCGGGGCGCCCGGCCCGGATGAGGCGCGCCCCGCCCCGCCCTGCCCGATGCGACCGCCGCGCCTGCTTCGGCTGCCGGGCCTCGATCGGGTCGCTCCGATTGACGCGGCGGAGGCCTTCCGGGACCTGCCGGGTCTTGCGCTGCTGGAGAGCGCGCGCCCGGGTCGAACCGGGCGCTGGACCTACCTGACCGCGGATCCGGTGGCGGTGCTCGATGCGCCGGCGGAAGGGCCCGATCCGTTCGCCGAGGCGCGGACGCTGCTCGGGCGGTTGGACGGCGGGGCGACATCGTCGGTCACCGGTGTCGTCGCCGATGGGCTGGCCACGGCCGATGGGCTGGCCACGGCCGATGGGTCGGCCGCGCGCCTCCCTGCTGCCCACGTCTCTGCCGCTGTCGCACCTCCATTCGCAGGAGGCCTCGTGGGCTACCTCGCCTACGACCTCGGGCGCCGGTTCGAGCGGCTGCCCGGTCTCGCCCGCGTGGATCAGCACCTGCCGGTGCTCCGCCTCGCCCTCCACGACTGGGCGATCGCGTGGGACCGGCGCGCGGGGATCGCGTGGCTGGCCGTGCGGACGGTCGATGGTGATGCCGCTCGCGAGTCCCGGCGCATCAGGGATGTGCTCGCGCGCCTCGACGCGCTTGCGCGCGGCGAGGTTGGCGGCACGGACGATCAAGGGATTGCTTCCGCCCCGGCGTCGTTCGTCTCCGGCACCACGCCCGATGCCTGGCTCGTCGGCGTGGAGGCCGTGCGCGACGCCATCGCCCGGGGCGAGATCTACCAGGCCTGTCTCACGCGGCGCCTCGAGGCCCCGTTCGCGGGCGACCCCTGGCCCGTGTTCCGCCGCCTCCGCACCGGCGATCCCGCGCTCTTCGCCGGGTACCTTGACCTGGGTCCGTCCCCAGCGACCGGCGCCCCCCGCGCCCTCCTCTCCGCTTCTCCGGAGCCGTTCCTGGCCGTGGACGCGGACGGTGGCGTCGCGACCGATCCGATCAAGGGGACCCGCCCACGCGGACGGACCCGCGAGGAGGACCGCGCCTTCGCCCGGGAGCTCCTTGCCAGCGGCAAGGACAGGGCGGAGAACGTGATGATCGTCGACGTGTTGCGCAACGACCTGGGCCGCGTGTGCGTCCCGGGTTCGGTCCGGGTGCCCAGGCTTCTGCGGCTGGAGCGCACGGCCGCCGTCCAGCACCTGGTCACCACCGTGACCGGGAGGCTTCGGCCCGATGCGGACGCCTTCGACCTCCTGGCGGCGTCGTTCCCCGGGGGCAGCATCACCGGCGCCCCCAAGATCCGGGCCATGGAGATCATCGAGGGGCTGGAGCCGGTTCGTCGCGGCCCGTACTGCGGGACGATGCTGTGGCTGGGCCCGGACGGGTGCCTCGGGTCGTCCATCCTGATCCGCACCTTCGTCGCGGACGGCGAGCGCATGACGCTCCACGTCGGCGGTGGCATCACCTGGCGCAGCGACCCGCAGGACGAGTGGGACGAGACGGTTGCGAAGGCCCGAGGGCCGCTCTCGTCCATCGGCGCGGTGGAGGTTCCGTCATGAGCGATCCCGGCCCCCGCTACGTCTGGGTGGACGGCGCGATCCGTCCCGGCGCGGGTCCCCACCTGTCCGTGGCGGACCGCGGGTTCCAGCTGGGTGACGGCAT
>DATCGK010000315.1:0-2643 GCA_036508975.1 Candidatus Limnocylindrales bacterium | reverse complement strand
AACCGTGGCGGCCAGCGGGCGCACCGGCGGCCTCCTCGCGGTGCACGCTCATCCCGACGACGAGACGCTGAGCACGGGCGGCCTGCTGGCCACCTGGGCGAGCCTCGGTCGCCCGGTCACAGTTGTGACGTGTACTCGAGGTGAGCAGGGCGAGGTCATCCCGGCCGAGCTCGCGCACCTCGAAGGCGAGGCGCTCGCGCTCGCCACGCAACGGGAGCAGGAGCTGACCGAAGCGCTGACCGCACTCGGAGTTGTCGACCACTCCTACCTCGACCAGCTGGTGGAGCCGATGGGGGAGGGCGTAGTCGGCCGGACCGAAGCCGTGCAGGTCGCGTATCGCGACTCCGGGATGGCATGGCGGGGCGCCGGCCTCGCCGGGGGCGTCGCCGAGCTGCCGCCGGGCGCGTTCGTCGCGGTCCCGATCGACGAGGCTGCGCGGCGGCTGGCGGCGCTCATCCGCGGGCGCCGGCCCGACGTCGTCGTCACCTATGAGCCCGGCGGTGGCTACGGCCATCCCGACCATGTGCACGCCCACCTCGTCACGATGCGTGCCGTTGAGCTGGCCGCGGGCGACGGTGGTGGCGTCGACGGGCGTGCGTGCGGTCCCGAAGACGCGCTTCCCGCGTTCCGGGTTCCGTTGGTGCTGTGGGCGGTTCAACCCGAGGCGACGATGCGATCCGCGCTCTCGGTGCTTCCGGGGCTGCCCTGGGTGCGGGCCCTCCTCGAGGCCGACCCGGGACTGACGGTGTTCAGCCCGACCGACCCGCTGCCCTCGGTGGCCGTCCCGGACGCCTGGCTCGACTATGTCGTGGACACCTCGGCTGTCACGCGCGACGTCGTCGGCGCGCTTCGCGGGTACGTGACGCAGGTCGGGGCGGTCACGATCGCGCCCGGGGGACCTGCTCCGGTGCCGGGCGCGGCGATCATCGGGTGCTACGCGCTGAGCGATAATGCCGTGGCGCCACTCTTCGACCGCGAGTGGTACCGGGCCGCAACCAACTGGCGACCCGAAGCCGTCGCGGGCCTCTTGCCGCTGACTCCCCAGGTACCCTGACCGCATGAATCCTCGCGGACAGCTTCATGTCGGGCGCCTTCTGACGCTCGCGCTGTTCGGGGTCGAGACGGGAGTGGTCGGCACCGGCGGTCACCGCGCATTCATACCGTGGGGCTTGGTGCTTGCGCTCGCTGCGGTGGCAGCGGCATCGGTTCTTGCACGCGCGTATGCGCGACTTCCGGGCCTGGTCGCTTTCGGCGTCGGCTGGGTCGCTGTGGTGGAGGCCATGCGGCGCGTCGGACCGGGGGGCGACGTCCTGGTTCGGGCCCAGCCCGTTGGCTACATCTGGATCTTCGGCGGCATGGCCGTCGTTGCCGCTGCGTCGTTCGCGCCGAAGCGATGGTTCAGGGAGCACGGAGAGGGTGAGCGCGCGGCCTCGGCCGTCGGCGCCGTGCCCCCCGTCGGGACTGTGAACGAGGAGGGGCTTCTCCATGGCTAAGGACAACACCCGCGCAGGTGATCGTGCCGGGGCGGACGAGGCCGGCAAGCCCGCGAAGGAGTTCGATCAGCAATCGGGCGAGGACGCGCCTGAGCCTGAGGAGGCGGTCGAGGTACCGGCCGACGCCGCAGGGGCTGACGAAGGCATCGACGCCGAGTCTGGCGAACCGGCCGACGCTGAGTCTGGCGAGTCCGGGGAGTCGGCCGAAGCTGTTGCGGACGACGCGGTTGCCGAGCCCACCGATGACGGGGAGTCGGCCGAACCCGTTGCAGATGACGCGGTTGCCGAACCTGCGGAGCCTGACGAGCCCGTCGCAGACG
This sequence comes from Candidatus Limnocylindrales bacterium, assembly GCA_036508975.1. GTDB lineage: Bacteria > Chloroflexota > Limnocylindria > Limnocylindrales > CSP1-4 > CAIXZV01. Next base: position 830 of record DATCGK010000315.1, on the reverse strand, counting down.
CGGAGCCTGTCGAGCCCGTCGCAGACGCCGAACCTGCGGAGCCCACCGACGACGGCGATGACGAGGCAGCCGCGTCCGGCATCACGGCCGCTGCGGAAGTGCGGCGCGAGTCGGTTCTCAGGCACGACCCCTGGAGCTCATCCCTGGGATCGGAGCCGCCAGCCGCGGGCGCCGCCACACCGGCCGATTCCGCGACCGAAGTTCTCGCGCCGGTTGCGCCGCTCGCCGTTCCGGTCCCGCCGCCCTCGTCCCAGCGAGCCTTCCCGGCTGTCCCGCCGGCGCAGGCCGCGGCCCAGGCTGCGGCTGCCGCTCGTGCCGCCGCGCGGCCCGACACGTTCGCAGCCCCGACCCCCGTGTCATCGTCGCCCCTCGATGTCTTCGAGGTGGAGGGTCGTCCAGCCCATCGAGGGCGCGCGGCGTGGATCCTCGTCACGACGATCCTCGTGCTGGCGGCCGGCTATGTCGGAGCGCAATGGGCTCTCGCCGATCGGGTCCCGCCCGGCACGACGGTCGCGGGGGTCGACATCGGCGGGATGTCGTCGGCCAAGGCGGTCACGGCTCTGCGAGCCGGCCTTGTCGACATCGAGGCTCGAGGTATTCCGATCACCGCCGGGGATCAGAGCACCACGCTCCTGCCGGACCAGGCTGGCCTCTCGGTGGACGTGCCGGCCACGGTCAAAGAGCTCACGGGGTTCGGCCTCGAGCCGTCTCGGCTCTTGGCCCAGCTGACCGGCGGCGGTCGTCACGATCCGGTGACCGTCGTGGACGAGCAGGCATTCGCCACCTCGATCGCGGCTCTCGCCGACTCCCTCGCCGTCGACCCGGTCGAC
>DATCGK010000314.1:0-2019 GCA_036508975.1 Candidatus Limnocylindrales bacterium | reverse complement strand
GGCGGCGGTGGGGAGGGATCGGCGACGGGGAACCCGGCGAGGGCAGCGGGGAGTATTCCGTGGCACGGCACGCCGTGCTCGCGGGCGGCGTTGCGGGCTGCGGTGTCCGCGGCCTCGGCGCGCACGACCAGCGTCGTCCGTTGCGCAGCCAGCCCCGGCATCTCGAGGGCCACGGGCCGGTCGACGATCGCGGCGCTTGTCACCCAGCAGAGCGACTCCGCGAGGAAGAGCCGCTCCGCGGCGGGGAAGAGCGGCCGGGAGCCGGTGAGCTGCTCGACCAGTCGGTCCGACGGGACGCGGACGTGGAGGGGTCCGTGGCGAGCCGCCTCCTGGAGGAAGCGCACGTCCGCGGATCGGAGGTTGTCCAGGCTGGACTCCACGACCACCGGCGTGCCGTGCGATCCGGCATCCGCCGGGTTACCGTTCACGGCGCGCGCCGTCACGAGGTTCGCACCGCGATCCGGAATGAACCGGCCGGGGCCTCCTCGGAGGCGACGACCAGGTAGCCGCCGCCGCAGCCCGAGTACATCGCCCCGGGATGCTCGGCCGCGAAGGCCGCGAGCAGGCCGCGAAGGTCCATCGTGATCGTGGGATGCTCGAAGACCTGGGGCAGGATGGCGTCCCATGCCCGCGAGCACTCGTTGAGGGATTCGCCCAGGGCGCGCACGTCCATGGCCACGATCGCGTCGTAGCAGGCACGGCCGCTCGCCCCGAGACGGGCGATCCACGCGGGGTCGAGGCGCTTCACCCCGAGGGGGCCGTAGCCGATCGGCCGCTGCCCCACAGGGACCAGGTGGATGACCCGCTGCAGCCAGGCGGCCACCGCCGGGTCGCAGGTCGTCTCGACATGGGCGGGGAACCAGCCACCGTCGACCGACGCGTCGTAGTCGAGGCGGCTCACGCCCGGGTAGATGAGCCCGCACATGTCCTGGGACCCTGACGGCTCCAGCTTGTCGGCGTTCTCCACCGCGTACAGCTCGCGGACGAGGCTGGCCGGCGACCGGTCCGCCGGCAGGGTGTCGCCCCACAGCGCCTGGGCGGCCACCCGCGTCCCGGTCGCCATCCCGCAGCGGTCCATGAACCGGACCGTCGGCTGCAGCGAGACCACGACCATCGACCCCGGTGGCTCCGGGTTGCGCGACGAGACGAACGGCTGGTCGATCCAGCCGCCCGCCATCTGCAGCCGGTACGGCAGGCTCCCGATGACCTGGCGGACGCTCGACATCGCCGGGGCGGGTGGCGAGGATGTCGTCGCCAGACCGGTCACGCGGTCAGCCCTCGACGACGCGCCGGCCGGCCTTGCGGGCGGCGTACTGGTCGGCGATCCAGGCGTAGGTCGCGGCCATCCCGTCCCGGAGGGGCGTGTTCGGCTCCCAGCCCAGGACCTGCTCGATGAAGGTGTTGTCGCTGTTGCGACCGGCGACGCCCTTGGGTGCGCCCAGGTCATACGAGCGCTCGAGCGTCACGCCCGCGATCTCCTCGACGATCGAGACCAGCTCGTTGATCGAGACCAGCTCACTCGAGCCGAGGTTGATCGGCGTGGCGATCAGGTCGGGGCTGTGCATGATCCGGTCGATCCCGTAGGTGCAGTCGTCGATGTAGCAGAACGACCGCGTCTGCGTCCCGTCGCCCCAGATCTCGATCCGCATGTCCCCGGCGTCCAGCGCCTCGATCACCTTGCGGCACATCGCCGCGGGCGCCTTCTCGCGGCCACCGAACCAGGTCCCGTTCGGGCCGTAGATGTTGTGGAAGCGGGCGATGTGCGTCTCGAGGCCGCGCTCGGCCCAGTACTCCTGGCAGAACATCTCCGAGATCAGCTTCTCCCAGCCGTAGCCGCGCTCGGCCATCGCCGGGTAGGCGTCCGACTCCTTGAGGGCGATGACCTCGGGGGACTTCTGGAGGTCCGTGTTGTAGGCGCAGGCCGACGAGGAGAAGAAGTAGCGCTTGACGCCGGCCCGGTACGAGGCCTCGGTCAGGTGCGTGTTGACGAGGATGCTGCGCAGGCACTCGACGCGGAAG
>DATCGK010000313.1:0-2688 GCA_036508975.1 Candidatus Limnocylindrales bacterium | reverse complement strand
CTCCGACGGGGACGATTCGAGCGGGAGGCCCGCGGAGGACCCGCCGGGCCCGGAGCCCAGGCTCTCGCCGACGGAGGCCGACTCCAGCGCGCCGATGTCGGCCGCAGCGTCGAGCCCGGCGAGCGCGTCATCAGCGGGACCCCCGGGTGCGGGTGCCGCGCGGAACCCCCGCCGCAGCGGCCGGCCGGCGGCGGCCTCGTCTGCGGTCGGCGGATTGTGACAGGCAATCTGGTGGGTCGCGTTCGGTCCCGTCCGCACGATCGCCTCGCCCGTGCTGAGCGCCACGATCGCAGGATTGTCGGTCCAGCAGCGTGCCTCCCGCCAGGCGCAGCGCGGCGCGAACGGGCAGCCAACGGGGGCCTGGCGCTGGTTCGGCGGCGTTCCCTCGATCGGGATGAGGTCGCCGTCCTCGGACTCGTCGAGACGCGGGATGGAGTGGAGCAGGCCGACCGTGTACGGGTGCGAGGGCCGCTCGAAGATCGCCGTCGTCGAGCCCGTCTCCACGATGAAGCCGGCGTACATGACGTTGACCCGCTGGGTCATCCCGGCTACGACCCCCAGGTCGTGGGTGATCAGGATCACGGCCGTGCCCGTCTTCGCGGTGAGGTCCTTGATCAGCTCGAGGACCTGGGCCTGGATCGTCACGTCGAGCGCCGTGGTCGGCTCGTCCGCGATCAGAAGGCGTGGCTCGAGGGCAAGCGCCATCGCGATCATCACGCGCTGGCGCATCCCGCCCGAGAACTGGTGCGGGTAGGCGCGCAGGCGGTTCTCCGGCTGAGGGATGCCGACCATCACGAGGAGCTCCAGCGCACGCGACCGGGCCTTCTCCTTCGTGATTCGTCGGTGCGCCTGAAGGGTCTCGACGAGCTGCTCCTCGATGGTCAGGACCGGGTTCAGGCTCGTCATCGGGTCCTGGAAGATCATCGCGAGCTCGCGCCCGCGCAGGTCGCGCACCTCGTCGTCGCGGAGGGCCACGAGGTCGCGACCCTCGAACACGACCCGTCCGCCCTCGATCCTGCCAGCGGGCTTCGCCAGCAGCCGCATGATCGCGAGGCTGGTGACGCTCTTGCCGCAGCCCGACTCGCCCACGAGCCCCAGCGTCTCACGTTCCGCCACGGCGAACGTGATCCCGTTCACGGCGTACACGGTTGCGTCGTGCGTTCGGAACCGCACGACCAGGTCCTCGACCGAGAGCAGCGGCGAACCTGCCGCCCGCGCGGCGCGCTCAGCGGGCACGACGACGGTCATCGCTTCAGCCGCGGGTCGAGCGACTCGCGCAGGCCGTCGCCCACCATGTTGAACCCGATCGCGGTGATCGAGATCGCGATGCCCGGGAAGAAGAGGAGCCAGGGGGCGCGCTCGAGGAAGCTCCGGGCGTCCGTGAGCATCGTCCCCCACTCTGCCGTCCGCGGGTCGGGCGGTCCGAGGCCCAGGAAGCCGAGCCCGGCGACGTCGATGATCGCGGTGGCCAGGGCCAGCGTCGCGGCCACGATGAGGGGCGTGAGGGCGTTGGGCAGCATGTGTCGGAGCAGCAGCCGGCCGCCGGTCGCGCCGATCGAGCGTGATGCGACGACGTAGTCCGCTTCGCGCAGCGCCAGGAGGCTGCCGCGCAGGAGCCGGGCGAAGATCGGGGCGTTCGCGACGGCGACTGCCAGCATGATCTGCCAGAGCCCCCGGTCGAGCCAGGCCACAATCCCGATCGCGAGGAGGATGCCGGGGATTGCCAGCAGCACGTCCGTGCAGCGCATGAGGATTGCGTCCACCTTGCCGCCCAGGCCGCCCGCGAGCGCGCCCACGATCCCGCCGATCGTGAGGCCCATGATCACCGAGATCACGCCGACGTACAGGCTGATCTGGGCGCCGTAGAGGACGCGGCTGAACTCGTCGCGACCCTGCTTGTCCGTCCCGAACAGGTGCAGGCCGGACGGCGGCTGGAGGCCGTCCCGGAGGCTCCCCTGGATCGGGCCGAACGGCGCGATCACCGGGGCGAGCACCGCGGCGATCACGAAGATGCCGACGAGCACGAGCCCGAACATGGCCGGCTTGTTGCGCAGGAGCCGCGCGAACGCGTCGCCCCAGAGCCCCCGGCTCGCGCGGGGCTGGGCGGCGGCGATCACGGGGGCCGGGGCGAGCGTGGCCATCTCAGCCGTACCGGATCCGGGGGTTGAGGTAGGCGTAGCCGATGTCCACGACGAGATTCACGACGAGGAAGATCAGCGCGAAGATGAGGATCGAGGACTGGACGACGAAGTAGTCGCGGTCCTGGATGGCCTCCACGACCCACTTGCCCACGCCATTCCAGCCGAACACGGTCTCGGTGATCACGGCGCCCGCGAGGAGGCTGCCGACCTGGAGGCCGATGACGGTCGTGACCGGCAGCCAGGCGTTGCGCATGATGTGCCGGCCATCGACCCGCCGCTCCGTGAGGCCCTTCGCCCGCGCGGTCCGAACGTAGTCCTCGTTCGCGACGTCAAGGACCGAGGCCCGGGTGATCCGGGTGATGATCGCGAGCGGGATGGAGCCCAGCGCGATCGCCGGCAGGACGAGGTGGCGCAACCCGTCCAGGAACAGGTCGAGGCGCCCCATGAGCAACGAGTCGACAAGCACGAAGTTGGTCTGGATCAGGAGGTTCGCTCGCGGATCGATCCGGCCGCTCGCAGGCAGGACGCCGAGCTGGACGGCGAAGAT
>DATCGK010000312.1:0-2933 GCA_036508975.1 Candidatus Limnocylindrales bacterium | reverse complement strand
GAGCGGACTCGCCTCGCTGTAGTCGTTGGTAAGGATCACCGCGTGGGCGCGCTCGTCCGCGGGCAGCGCGGCCACGACTCCCTCTACGGTCGCGACGAACTGCGGCCAGCCGATCTGGTTCGCCGTGTCAGGAACCGTCGTGGGGAGCGTCGACGTCGCGAACGCGGCAACGGGCAGGAGCGGCAGCGTGAGGTAGGCGATGAGTGCGCCGGACAGCACGGCGGCCGTCCCGAAGCCCGCGAACTTGAGGCGGATGTGGCCACGGGCGAGCCAGCGGTCGGCGAGGATCGCCCCGGCCGCCATGAACACCGGTGCGGAGCCGATGGCGTAGTACGCCTTGCCACCACTGATCACGACGAGCGCGAGCGCGACCAGGGCGGCGATCCCTATCGGTCGCCAGGGTGCTGCCGCCTTCGCACCGAGCACCCAGAGAAGACCTGCCGCGCTCACGGGGAACAGGAACGGGCCGGTGAAGAGCCAGAGCAGCGGCACGATCTGGGCGCGGTTGTCGGCCGCGTACCCCGCGATGGCACGCGCCATCGTGATCTGCGGCCAGCCGTTCGCTGCCTGCCATGCGAGGTTGGGCGCCCAGAGGAGGAGCGCGATCCCGACGGCCGCCCAGGCCCACGGCGAGCGCACCACCTCCCAGCGTCGGGCGAGGACGAGTCCGACGGCCAGCCCGGCTCCGAGGAAGAGCAGGGTGTCCTTGTTCTCCAGGCCGATCCCCGCCGCTACGCCCACGACTAGCCAGTGACGCCGGTCGCCACCGGCGAGCAGCCGCACGAGCAGCCACAGGATGATCGCCCAGGCCAGCAGATCGGGGTCGGTGGTCGTGTCGAGGTGCCCCGCCCCGAGATAACCGGCCAGGGCGGCCGTGATGGCCGCGAGCACCTGAGCCCGGCGCGATCCGCCGAGGTCACGCGCCATCAGCGCGATCAGGACGACGATAAGCGCCATCTCCAGGGCGGGCAGCAGGCGCACGGCCGTGGGCGAGACCCCGAGCACGGCCACCGACGCGGCGGAGAGGAGCGGGGTCAGGGGTGGCTGGTCGACGTAGCCGAAGGCCGGGTGCTGGCCCGCCACGACGTAGTACATCTCGTCCCCGTGGAAGCCGTACGCGCCCGACACGGCCAGCAGTCCCACGAGCATGAGACCTGCCACCGCGAGCACCGGCCAGGGGACCCTCGGCCACGAGAAGCGCTGGTTGGACGAGTCGGCCGCCGAGACTGTCACGGTCTTGTCCTGCCCTCGCGATGTCGGGACGGACCATCCTATGCTGGGACGTTCGTCGTCACCGGGAAGGATGCAGCCCGAGAGACCTCCCTGGCTACACTCGCGGTCCAGTCCGCCGCCTCAGGCACCCCTGCTCGGGCCGTGGCACGATCATCGAACGGTTCTTGTTCAGCCAAGGAGACGCGCATGGCCACACCAGCCAGCGTCGAGGCCTATCTGGCCGCCTGCCCGGAAGATGCGCGAGCGGCGCTGGAGCACCTTCGGGCGATGATCAAGGCCGCCGCGCCCGACGCAACCGAGACGATCAGTTACCAGATGCCCGCATTCCGGGCTTACGGCCGGATGCTCGTGTGGATGGGCGCCTTCCGGGACCACTGCAGCCTCTTCCCGGGCAGCATGGCGCTCATCGAGGCGCATCGGGACGAGTTGGCGGGCTACCGCATCGCGAAGGGGACGATCCAGTTCCACCCGGACAACCCCCTCCCGGCTGCGGTCGTCGAGCAGATCGTCAAGGCGCGGCTGGCCGAGAACGCGGCCCTCAGCCGTCGCTAGAAGCCGCCACCTCATCGAGCGAGCGGTGTGGTCGGCGACAGCATCGAGGAAGCGGTCCGCGACGGTCGGCCGCTGTGCTTCAACCCCAACCTCTTCCACCCAAGGAACCCGATGGGACGCGAGACCGTCAGTGAGCCATGAGGAGGCTCCTGATCACCCTCGCGACGGCGTCAGTGATGCTCGCGGGATGCGTCGGGACAGCCTCGGCTCCGTCGTTATCCCCTCCGTCACCGTCAGCCGCCGCGTCGCCCACGGTTGTCTGTGACACGGCTCAGTTCCAGCCGCCCCCGAACCTGACCTGCGGCCCGGCGATCACCGCCGCGCTGGCGGCGCTGGCCCCGGGGCACCCGCCGATCACCCGCGTGGAGTTCCGCTGGGGTGGCCTGTGCCCGCCCGGCGCACCCTGCGCTCCCCCGCTCGGGGGCGCCGGGATCGTCATCGTCGACTTCGTCAGCGCGCCCTCGGTGTTCGCCTACGTAAGCGTCGATGCGGGTGGCGTCGTCGCGGCGAGTTCTCCTGCTCCCTATCCGTCGGGGTACTGACGCGGCGGCTCGAACCCTATCCAGAACATCCAGCCGTTGTGCTAGTCCTGCAACTCCCGCAAGGGCGACCGCGTACCGATGTCGCCCGGATAGCGCCGCAAGACCCGCGCCAACTCCTCGGCGGTCAGCCCGCGTCCGAGCCGTCGGCGCGAGTCCTCCTCGGCTCCGGCGATGAACTCCATCCGAAGACGCCGGTTGAGCGGGGACAGCGGGTGGGTGACGTCCATACCCGACGGTGGGATAGGGACATCGCCATCGGACCAGTCGGAGGGCGAATTCATCGGAAGCGCCTCACCTTGGTCGCTTCACATCCCGGCGTGGTGCCGGGCATGCTTGAGGTCCTCGACGAGCAGGTCGCGCTCCTTCGGGCGCCGGAGAACCCGGGCTGGATGGAGTGTCGGCACGACGGGTCCCCACGGGCTCGTGAGTTCGGTGCCGTGGGCGGTCATCATCTGGAACCCGCGCTGGCCGGTGACCGCCCGCACGGCCGTGAGGCCGAGGGCGACGACGACGACGGCGCGAGGATGCGCTTCGATGTCGCGTACGAGTCGCCCATGGCAGGCGTCGATAGCCTTGGCCGATGGCCGACCGCGAGGTGGACGGCAG
>DATCGK010000311.1:0-3663 GCA_036508975.1 Candidatus Limnocylindrales bacterium | reverse complement strand
GAGCTGCCAGAAGGCGCCCGACGGGTCCCAGCCGGCGGGGATCGCCGGGCTGGTCTGGCTCTGCCAGGTGTGGCCGCCGTCGCTGCTCCAGGACAGGATGCCTCCCTTCATCGCAAGCTGTCCGGTCGCCGGCGACCAGGCGGCAATCGTCTGCGGATCGCCGGGCGCCATGCCGAAGAACCACACCCCCGCGGCGAACAGAGACGGCGCGTCGGAGACCGTCCATGAAGTCGCGGTCGCGGGTGCGAGGACCGTCATGCCCGCGCAGCTGGGCGTGAACCCGATGCCGACGGGCCCCGGCGCTGAAGGATCCCCGGCGATGGACAGGATCGAGCGGGTGGCCCCAGCCCACGTCACCGCACTGGTGCCCACGATGCCGACCGGACTCGGTGGGCAGTTCCAGCCGACGGGCTGGCCCGAACCAAGGGGCGGCGGGCCCGGGGCTGCTACCTGCGCCTGGTAGACGCTCACGACCGGCCCGCCCGCGGAGTCGGCGAGAGCCGCCTTGACGCCGGTCTGCTGACCAACGATCAGCGGCGTTCCGATCGCCAGCCCCCGCGAGTCCGGTGCGCCCGTTGGCGGGATCGACACTCCTCCGACCTGTGAGCCTGGGGCGAGCGACGAAGCTGGCGCCGCCGTTGAGGGCATCGTCCCGCCACATGCGGCGACCAGCAGCGCGACAACCGCCAGGCCAACCTCGCGACGACACGCGCGCGTCGTCACGATCGGCCGGTCTGCCGAGGATCGGAGGGGAAACCCGCGATCGGAGTGGTGGCAGAACCAAGCATCACTCCGGCCAGAGTTGGCTCCAGTTTGTTCCGCCGTCGACCGTCGCATAGAGCCCGGATCGGTTGGAGCAGTTGCTCTTGAAGGTCAGGCAGACGTTCATCCCGACGAGCGCCCAGCCGTGCCGTGCATCCACCAAGAGGAGCGACTCCGGGGCGCCAGGCAGTCCGACGGCCGAGCTGGGCACCCACGTCCGACCGCTGTCCAGGGTGCGGACCACCTCCAATCCGCCGATGCCGATCCATCGTTGCTGATCGAGGAAGGAGATCGCGGAGACACCGGTCGGGAGTGTCGCCGCAATGGTCCACGAGGATCCGGCATCCGAGGTTCGATACCCGCGAGTAACGCTGCTCGTGTCGATCTGGAAGTCGATGGAGACCAGCCCCGAGCGCCCGTCGAAGTAGACCGGCTGACCGAAGAAGAGCTGCGCGCCCGCGGATCCGGACGGCAGGTCGAGGGTAGCGTCCGCCCACGTCCGCCCGCCGTCGTGGGTCACGACGATGCCATTACCGTGCAGCGCGTTGACGATCACCCCGTCGGTCGCCGTGGCGAAGCCGACGGTTCCTTCGATACCTGCGTTACCGTCGCCTGTCGGGCGGTCGGCCGACCAGGTCCGGCCGCCGTCGGCCGTCCAGAAGAGATCGCTGTCATTGCGCCCTTTGGCGCTGTTGCCGCTGAGGAACGCGAACCCGTGGCTGGGGTCGAGGAAGTCGAGCTGGACCTGGGGCATGATCTCACCGAACTGGTTGAAGACGGCCTTCGGAAGCTGCGCCTTCGTCCAGGTCTGCCCGCCGTCGGTTGTGCGCCAGATGTCGATCCGACCGTAGGAGGGATCGCTCGGGCTCGTGAACGCCTCGTTGATCGCCACCCACCCGTGCTGGGCGTCGTGGAAGGCGACACCCTTCGGATTGCCGACGCCGCTTCCGAACCCGGCCGACGGCGTGACATCCTGCCAAGTCGACCCGCCATCGGCCGTGACCCAGAGCCGGTGACCCACGACCGCCCAGCCGCGCAGCGGATCGACCAGGCCGCCAGCCTGGACATCGGGGCCCGGCGGCAGGGGCGTTGGTGCGGGCGGGCTGCTCGAGGCTTCGCTGGTGGGTCGTGCCGACGGGCTCCCCGACGGCAGGACGACCGGACCCGTCGGCCGCCCGGCCAACGACCCAACCACGATCGTGGCGCCGACGAGAGCGAGGGCCAGCAGCGCGACAAGGGGCGCAATCGAGGGCAACCGGCGGCGCTGGGTCGAGAGGGGGACCGTCGTGGCCAGTGCCGTCGGGCCCGTGCGGGCCACGCCCAGACCCCGCACGCCGCGGCCCCGGCAGTCGCCCCGGAGTGCGGCGAGCCATCTCGGATCCTGTCGCCGCCCGCGGGTCGCCTCGACCACGGCTTCGGCCAGGCCGACCGGCGCGCCCGGGGCGGCATCCGCTTCGAGCCAGCAGTTGAGGTTGTCTTCGAAGTCATCGTGGCTGGTCATGCGATCGACTCCCTGGTGAGCTCAGCCGCGCGTTCGTTCGCTTGCAACGCCGCTCGGAGCGCTTGGGTGGCGCGGTTCAGGCGGGACTTCAGGGTCCCGACCGGGATCGATAAGGCCTCCGCCGCCGCGGCGTCGGTCAGATCCAGGTAGTAGTGGAGGACCAGCACCGCTCGCTGGTCGGGTGAGAGGCGGAGGAATCCGCGCTCGAGTTGATCACGCAGGGCCAAACTGCCCTGCGCATCGCGGCTGGCGCCGTCCGCGTCCACGTGGATCTCGACGATCCGACGACTGCGCTCCTGTCGGGCCGCTCGATAGCAGGCGTGCACGAGGAGCCGGTGCAGCCAGGCGTCGAAGCGGTCGGGATCGCGCAGCCCGGGCAGTCCGGTCCAGGCCCGCAGGAGCGCATCCTGGACGGCGTCCCGGGCCCGGTCATCGTCGCGGACGATCAGGCGCGCGACGGCGTACAAGCGGTCGATCGCGCCACCGATGAGCGCCGTGAAGGCTTCGTGATCGCCCGCTCTCGCGCGGATGACCAAGTCTCGCTGCATCGCGCGCTCCAAGGGGTTGGTGGTGGCCGTCTAGCCACGCTCACCCACTATGACCCGCCGCGCCGTCGGTTCGTTCCATCTTCGCCCTGTCGCCGGCCGCGGCCGGCGACTCGAATGACGCCACGACCCGTTCATCGTGTAGGGGTGGGCCGGTCGCTTTGTCGTGCCTGCTCGAAGTCACCGATGCCCCGCCGTTCCGCGAGAGCGCGCCGTTCGATCGTGCGAACGCGGCGCTGGCTCGCCGGGGACGACCGCCTGTGCAGTGGGCTCCGGAGCGGCAGCGACGGTGTGGGTGCAAGATGTCCGGAGCTGGACGCGGACCCCTCGCAGGCCCACTTCAATGCGCTGCCCCGCGTCTGAACGTGAGGCGAGGCCATGGCCGCAACCGCGTCGACAATGCACCCGCTCGGAACCCTCGCCCCGGATTTCCGCCTGCCCGACACGTCGGGGCGCCTTGTCTCGCGGGACGATTTCGCGGCCAGCCCTGCCCTGCTCGTCATGTTCCTGTGCAACCACTGCCCCTACGTGAAGCACGTCGCGGAAGAGGTGGTCCGCCTTTCCGGCGAGTACCAGGCGCGGGGCGTGGGCGCAGTGGCGATCAGCAGCAACGACGTCGCGCAGTTCCCCGAGGACGGGCCCGCGCGGATGGCCGAGGTGGCGGCCGCCATGAGCTTCACCGTCCCCTACCTATACGACGAGACGCAGGACGTGGCGAAGGCCTACCACGCCGCCTGCACGCCAGACTTCTTCCTCTTCGACGCCGACCACAGGCTTGTCTACCGCGGTCAGCTCGACGGTGCCCGACCGGGCAACGACATCCCGGTGAGCGGGCACGATCTTCGTGCCGCCCTC
>DATCGK010000310.1:0-5162 GCA_036508975.1 Candidatus Limnocylindrales bacterium | reverse complement strand
CTCGTGGAGGGCGGCAGCCTCTCTGACTGGATCGCCGATGGCCGGCTCTATGCCGGGAACCCGGACGCCGTGCTGGCCCGCCTGCTCGACGTGGCCATCGGGTTCGCCTGGGGCCTGGGCTACGCCCACGAGCGGGGCCTCATCCACCAGGACGTCAAGCCGGCCAACCTGCTCCTGACCCCCGACGGCACGGCCAAGGTGACCGACTTCGGCCTGGTCGGGGCCCGTCCAAAGGTGACGGCCGAGGCGGGCGCGTCGCTACGGGTGGAGGCCGGCGCCTACACCCCGGCCTACGCCTCGCCCGAGCAGCATGCCGGGCTGACCCTCGACCGGCGGACCGACGTCTGGTCGTGGGCCGTCTCGGTCCTGGAGCTGTTCTGGGGCGATCTCACCTGGGAACACGGCTGGGCGGTCCCGCCGCTCGTCCTCGAGCAGTGCGCGGCCGACGGCCCGGTGACAGCCGGTCCCCCGGCCATGCCGGCAGCCCTGGCCGGGCTCCTCCGCGAGTGCCTGGCCGCTGACCCGGCCGCGCGGCCCCACGACTTCACCGCGGTCGCCGACCGCCTCGTCGCCATCTACCGCGAGGCGACCGGGGTCCCCTACCCCCGCAGTCGGCCGGTCCCCGCAGAGCTCCTCGCCGACCAGCTCAACAACAAGGCCCTCTCGCTCCTCGACCTGGGCCGCGAGGCAGAGGCCGAGGACCTCTTCGCCGCGGCCCTCGCCGCCGACCCCCACCACATCGAGTCCACCTACAACCTGGGCCTGCGGGCTTGGCGCCGGGGCGACATCACCGACGAGGAGCTCGTCGCCCGGCTCGAGGAGGTCCGCCTCTCCCACCCGGCCGACTGGCGCGACGAGCTCCTCCTGGCGCACGTCCACATCGAGCGAGGCGACGCCGACGCCGCCCGCGAGCTGCTCGAGGCGGCCCGAGAGCAGGCACCCGACGACCCCGAGGTGCGGGCCGCCCTCGCCACCCTGCCCGCCGACCCGACCGCCTGGTGCGGTCTTGTGCGCACCCTCGAGGGCCACGATCGCCCCGTCCACGCAGTGGCCGTGTCGCCCGATGGTCGCTGGGTGGTATCCGGCAGCTATGACGAGACGTTGCGCATCTGGGATCCGGGGTCAGGGGAGTGTGTGCGGACCTTGGAGGCCCCCGGATCTGTTCAAGCGGTCGCAGTGTCACCGGACGCGAAGTGGGTCGTGTCCGCTGGCGAGGACGCGACGGTGCGGATCTGGGATCCGGTGTCGGGTTCGCACGTGCGGACGCTGAAGGGACACACCGGATGGGTCTACGCGGTGGCCGTGTCGCCGGACGGTCGCTGGGTGGTGTCCGGCAGCGGGAATGACACGGTGCGGATCTGGGATCCGAGGTCGGGGTCGTGTCTGCAGACATTGCGGGGCCACACCGAGATGGTCAGCGCGGTGGCGGTGTCGCCGGACGGTCGTCGGGTCGTCTCCGGCAGCCATGACGCGACAGTGCGGATCTGGGACCCGGTGTCGGGCACATGCGTGCAGACTTGGCGGGAGCACACCGCGGCGGTCAATGCCGTTGCGGTGGCGCCGGAGGGACGCTGGGTAGTCTCCGGCAGCTACGACGAAACCGTGCGGATCTGGGATCCGGGGTCGGGGGCGTGTCTTCGGACGCTCCGGGGCCACACCGGAGCGGTCTACGCTGTGGCGGTGTCACCGGACGGACGCTGGGTGGTCTCCGGCGGCGCGGACAAGACCGTGCGGATCTGGGCCCCGGCATCCGGGACGTGCGTACGGACGATGCGGGGTCACGCCGGAACGGTCAACGCGGTGGCCGTGTCGCCCGACGGTCGATGGGTCGTGTACGGCGGCCGGAGCGAGCCGACCGTGCGGCTCTGGCGGCTCGCGTTCGGCGAGGCAGCGGGGTACGCGGTGGCTCGCCCCCGGACCAGCAGGGATGTGTTCGGGGTCGCCGCTGAGGTGCGGGCTGCCCAGCACGAGGCGGCCCGCTATCTCGACGCCGGCCGGCCCGGGATGGCGGCGGAGAGGATCCGCCACGCCCGCAGCATGCCTGGCTTCGAACGCCACCCTGCACTCCTCGACCTGATGCACACCGTTGGCAGGTGTGGCCGCGTTACCGCTCTCAGCCAGGCCTGGACCCGCCACACCCTCCACGGTCACACCAGTTGGGTCCTTGCGGTGGCGGTGTCGCCCGACGGTCGCTGGGTGGTCTCCGGCAGCCAGGACAAGACGGTGCGGATCTGGGATCCGGGGTCGGGGGCGTGTCTGCGAACGCTGGAGGGTCACATGGACTCGATCGAGGCGGTGGCGGTGTCGCCCGACGGTCGCTGGGTGGTCTCCGGCAGCCAGGACAAAACGGTGCGGATCTGGGATCCGGTGTCGGGGGCGTGTCTGCGAACGCTGGAGGGCCACCGGGATCGGGTACGAGCGGTGGCAGTATCGCCCGACGGTCGATGGGTAGTGTCCGGCGGCTGGGACCGGACGGTGCGGATCTGGGACGCGGGGTCGGGGGAGTCCGTGCGGACGCTGGATGGGGACGCCGGAGGGGTCGAAGCGGTGGCGGTGTCGCCCGACGGTCGATGGGTGGTCTCCGGCCTACAATTCAAGACGGCACAGATCTGGGACCCGGGACCGGGAAGGTGCGTGCGGACGCTGGAGGGCCACACGGACTATGTCGAGGCGGTGGCGGTATCGCCGGACGGAAACTGGGTGGTGTCCGGCAGCGACGACGAGACGGTGCGAATCTGGGAGCCCGCATCGGGGGCCTGGGTGCGAACGCTGGAGGGCCACCGGGGTCGGGTACGAGCGGTGGCGGTATCGCCGGACGGACGCTGGATGGTCTCCGGCAGTTGGGATAACACGGTGCGGATCTGGGACCCGGAGTCGGGGGCATGCCTGCGGACGCTGGAGGGCCACACCGGTCGGATAGACGCGGTGGCGGTATCGCCGGACGGACGCTGGATGGTCTCCGGCAGTTGGGACGAGACGGTGCGAATCTGGGGCCTCGACTGGGAGTACGAGTTCCCCGACCCGGTTGAGTGGGACGAGGGGGCTCGGCCATACCTGGAGATCTTCCTGACCCTGCACACCCCCTACGACCCTGACGGGCTGTCCCGGGTGGGCGTGCCGTCGTGGGACGAGGCCGGCTTCGACCAGCTGGTAGCTGAGCTGGGGTTGCGCGGCTACGGGTGGCTGCGCCCGGCGGGGGTACGGGCCAGGCTCGAGGCGCTCGCGGCCGAGCGGGGCCGGCGCCCAGCGGCGCGGTCAGGGGACAGGCACGCCGTTACGCGCGACGACCGCCAAGCGGAGGAGCGGTAGCAGCATGGACGTGACGGCCTGTACGCGCTGCGGAGGGGCACTCGACCGGGAGAGGGTCATCTTCCGCTGCCTCGAGCCGGGGTCCCGGACAGCGAGCACAGGTTCCACAAGCGAGAACAGCATGGAGCTCCTTCCGGTAGAGGAAAGCGCATGCTACCGGTGCCGCAGACCCCGAATCGGGGAAATTGAACCCTTCACGGTCGTGGCGCGAGGGCGCACCGGTAGACCGGCGCGGACCGCCGTGTGAGGTCCTACCGGCCGCGGGCCGTCAGAGAAAGGCCCCGGCCATCGCCGGGGCCCTTCGGGAGCGTGGAGGGTGGCCGCTACTTGGCGAAGTGGAACAGCGCCTCGTGGAAGGTGCCGTCACTGAGCGTGAAGGCAAGCCTCTGACAGGTGCCCGCCCACGCCTTGTCCGTCTGCCAGGTGTAGATGTACTGGTCGGCCCCCGCGTCATAGCGGAGCTTGCCGGTGGCAGCAACCGTCGCGCCGCTTGGAGCGAGGTCTGAGCAGGCGACCGGCGTCACCACCGGCGCCTGGGCGAAGATGTCGAGCCCTCGACTACCGTCGAGGCTGAACTTGACCGGGATGGTCTGGCCGGCCTTGGCGGCGTTGAGCGCCGGCGCAGCCTTGACAGGGCTGAAGAAGCCACTGAACGGGAACTGGAGGGTGAACGCAGCGACGTTCGGGTCGTGGTCGCTCGTGCCTCGCGCGACGTCGCCCGCGTAATCGGCCGGGAAGTCGCTGTTGATATGCGCGATCCGGAACTGATCGAGGCTCGCCCGCATCGGGGCGTTGACGAAGACCTGGTCGAGCGTCTGGGCTTGGCCGAGGTAGACGTAGCTGTAGGCAGCGTCGGGCGCCTGGCCCAACAGGACGTCCCACAGGTTCGTCAGCCCGAGGGCCGGGTCATAGAGCGATCCGAGCTGGTCGCTCGAACCGGGCTGACCGATGGGTGCGAATGGATCGTCGGGCCGCGGGTAGACGTTGAGGTCGCCCCCCACCACGATGCGTGCGTCGGGCTTCGCCGCCTCGATGAAGGCGACGAGCGCGGCGTTGTACTTCGCCTGCTCGGTCCGGTGCGCGACGCACGTGTCCGGGCCGCTCTTGAAGTGGTTGTCGATCGCGTAGACGTCGGTCCGGGTCCCGACGCCGATGCTGCTGCTCCAGATGCCGAAGAGCGCGACGTCCGGAGCACGCGGGAAGACCCAGCTGGTCTCGCAGGCCCCAGTTCCGGTGTAGACGGCGTTGAGCGTCTTCGGGTTCGAGACATCACTGTTATACGGCACCGCCGTGTAGGTGCCAATTGCCGGGCTCGCGCCGAGCACCGGGTCACCGGTTGCGGCCAGGAGCTGCACTCGGTCGGTGCGGTACAGGTAGGCGGGGGCGATCCCGCGCAGGTCAGAGCTATCGCGGTCGAAGGCCGCATCGTAGGCCGGGCCACCCATGCTGGCGACCTTGAGCGCCAGCTCCTGGAGCACGTCGGGCTTGCCGTCCGCGTTGTCGGTCGTGCCGCAAGTCAGCGCGGCGCGGATCACGATGCAGATGTCCTGGTTCTCGACCTCCTGCACCATCAGGATGTCGGGGGTGTGCAGGTCATTCACGATCTGCGTCGCGATGTCGGTCAGGCGGGCCTGGTAGACGGCATCGCTGGCCGGGACGTAGTCGTAGGGCGGGCTCACCGGGGCGAGGAACGGGGTGCCCGCGTTGGTGCAGCCAGAGTCGCCCACGAAGTCGCAGCCCGAGAAGGGGTTGTTCCGGTAGTCGTAGAGGTTCTCGAGGTTGTAGTCGACGATGCCGTACTGGATGGTGCGGTCGATCGCCTGCGGGGGGTTGTTGGCCGCACGGTCCGGGCC
>DATCGK010000309.1:0-9343 GCA_036508975.1 Candidatus Limnocylindrales bacterium | reverse complement strand
GGACGACCAGGCCGCCGTCCAGCTGTTCGTCGTCCGCAACGGGAAGATGCTGGGGCGGGACGTGTTCTTCCTCGACACGCCGCGTGATGTCGCCGACGACGAGGTCCTGGGCAGCTTCCTGGAGCAGTACTACGCCCGCGCCACCAGCGTGCCGCGGGAGGTGCTGGTGCCGCGCGCGCTGGCCGACACGGCGGACCTCGAGGTGTTCCTGGCGGCGAGGCGTGGCACGCAGGTCAGGCTCCGGACCCCGCAGCGGGGTGAGAAGCGGGCGCTGATGGAGCTGGCGACGCGCAACGCGGCCGAGGCGCTGGCCCGCGAGGCTGCCCGGTGGCTCGCGGACGAGGGCAAGACGCTCGGCGCCCTGCAGGAGCTGGCCGCCGCGCTCGGCCTGGCCGGCCCGCCGATGCGGATCGAGTGCTACGACATCTCGAACTTCCAGGGCGCCGAGTCGGTGGCCAGCATGGTGGTGTTCGAAGAGGGCCGGCCGCGGACGGGGGAGTACCGACGGTTCCGGATCAAGACCGTGGAGGGTGCCAACGACTTCGCCAGCCACCAGGAGGTGCTCCGCCGGCGCTTCCGGGGCGTGAGGACGGGCGAGGAGGGGACCGAGGAGGAGCTGCGCTGGGCGATGCCGGACCTCGTCGTCGTGGACGGCGGCCGGGGCCAGGTGAGCGCCGCCCTGGAGGCGCTGACGGAGATGGGCCTGGCCGACCTGCCGCTGGCCGGCCTCGCCAAGGAGCGCGAGGAGCTGATTCTGCCGGATCGGGCGGATCCCGTGCTGCTGCCCGTCACCTCGCAGGCGCTCTACCTCGTCCAGCGGCTGCGCGACGAGGCCCACCGCTTCGCGATCACGTACCACCGCAGCCTGCGGAACCGCAAGGCGGTGAAGTCGGTCTTCGACGACCTGCCGGGGATCGGCCCGAAGCGCAAGCGCGAGCTGCTCAAGGCCTTTGGCTCGGCGAAGCGCGTCCGCGAGGCCCCCGTGGAGCAGATCGCCGCGGTGCCCGGGATCGGGCGAGCGCTGGCGGAGCGTATCAAGGCGCACCTCGAGGCCTGACGCCTCTTGTGCCCGTTGCACGGGCGCGATGATGGATGCGATCGCGTGGCCGCTGTCACAGTTTCGGGCCGCGGGCGTCTTCCGATCGGGGCGACTCGGGAGGACTGGCGATGGGTACCGACGATTTCCGGATCGACGACCTCGAGGAGCGGATCGACGACCTCGAGCAGCGGATGCTCAAGCTCGAGCTCAACAGGGGCGGGGAGCGTGTGCCTCCCGCGGTGTCCGCAGCGGCGATCGCCCCGCCCGCGCCATCGCCCGCGCGGCCGGTCGCCGCGGCCGCACCCGCTCCCGCGACTCCGATGGTCCCACCGGCTGCGCCGCCGCCCACGGCATCTCCGGCCGCGTGGCAGAGCGCGACCTGGCGCACGTCGCCCGAACCCTCGTCGCCCAGGGCTGCTTCGTCCGCGCCGGGCACGCCGGTGGCGCCGATCCACCCCGGGCCGTCCCGCCGGCCCGTTCCCGCCCGGTCGCCCGAGGCCCCGCTCCCGGCGATCGGCGACGGCTGGGGCCGGGCCGCCCCCGCGTCCGCGACCGGTCCCTCCCTCTCGCTGCGTGACCTCGAGGAGCGCTTCGCCGGCCGCGCCCTCGCCTGGGTGGGTGGCCTCGCCCTCGTCGCCGCGGCCGTGTTCTTCCTCAGCCTCGCGTTCAGCCGCGGCTGGATCAACGAGCCCATGCGGGTCGGCATCGGCCTGGCAGTCGGTATCGCCGCGTTCGCGGGCGGCGCCGTGATGCTCGCCAGGCGCAACCCGCTGATGGGCAACGTCCTGAGCGCGGTAGGTCTCGGCATCATCTCCATCGCGCTGTTCGCCGCGACCCGGCTGTACGGCCTCGTGACCCCGGAGGTCGGCCTCGCCTGCGCACTCGCCGCCGCGACCGCTGCCGCGGTGATCGCCATCCGCTTCGACGCGAAGGAGGTTGCTGCCTTCGGGCTGATCGCCGCTCTCATCGCGCCCCCGGTCGTCGGCGCCTCGCCCACGACGCTGACGCTCCTGTTCGTGGCCGTGACCCTCATCGGGACCACTGCCATTGCGCTCTTCCGCACGTGGCCGTACCTGCCGCCGCTTGCGTTCATCCTCGCAGCGCCGCAGCTCGCCAGCTGGCTCATCGGTGACCCGGACCCGGCCCAGGCCCTGGTCGCCCTCGCCGGCTTCTGGGTGATCAACATCGTGGCCGCCGCCGGCGAGGAGGGGCGGATTCGCCGCGACGACCTCCGCCCGTCCAGCGCCACCCTCGTCCTCGCCAACGCGACGTTCCTCCTGTGGGGCGGCTACGTCGTCCTGGTCGGAGACCTCGAGCCGTGGCTCGGGACGTTCATCGCTCTGGCGTCGCTCGCCCACCTGCTCCTCGGTGGCTGGTTCCTGGCCCGCCAGGGGCTCGAGCACCTGTTCGGCAACCTCGTCGCCGGAACCGGCATCGCCCTGCTCGCCATCGCGGCGTTCGTCCAGCTGGGCGCGCCCGTCGTCCCGCTCGCCTGGGCGGCGGAGGCCGTGGCGCTCGCGTGGCTGGCCGCCCGCCGGCGCCATCGCTGGTCCGCGCTGGCATCGCTGATCCTCGGCGGCCTGGTCATCACCCACCTCCTCGTGATCGAGTACCCGCTGTGGGATTTCGGGCTTCGTGAGGTCCCGACGTACGCGCCGCCGTTCCTGCATCCGGAGGCCGGCTCCCTCGTGGCCGTGCTGGCCGCGATCGCCGTGGCCATTGCGCTGGTGCCCGTCCGCTGGATCCGTTCCGCCCTCGCCGCGACCGGCATCCTGCTCGCGGCCTACGCCGTCACGTTCGAGATGGCGGGGACCGCCCTGGCGGCCGCCATCATCGGCCTCGCCCTCGGCGGGATCCTGCTCGACCGGCTCGTGCTCCGGCTCCCCACCGACGAGGACCGCCTGCAGCCGGTCGCCGGCTGGGTCTGGTTCGGCTGGTTCTCGACGGCGGCCGGGGCCGTGGCCGGCCTGATGGCCATCGCCCTGCTATTCGCCACCGAGTATCCGCCCAGCCAGCTGGGTGAGACGGCCGCGACCCCGTTCCTCCATTCGGAGACGTTGTCCCTGGCCATCGTGCTCGCTGGCCTGGCCGCCGGCGGGGCGCTCATCGGTGTCCGCTGGATCCGCTCCACCCTCGCCGGCGTGGGCATCCTGCTCGCGGCCTGGGCGCTCGTCTTCGAGGTCACCGGCCCGGCCTTCGCCGGGCTCATGGTGCTGCTGCTGCCGATCGGCGTGATCATCGACCGCGGCCTGACGAGGCTGCCCGAGGAACCGCGGTTCGCGCGGGCGAGCGACTGGGCCGGCGAGCCCACGGACTCCGCCGTGTTCGCGACGCTGGCCGGTGCCATCGCATGGTCGGCGGCGGCCGTGTATGCCCTGGGGCGGTACCTCAACCCGATGGACTGGGGCCAGGTGACGCCGCCGGCGATCCCGTTCAGCGACGAGCGTGCGCTGGTCGGGGCGCTCCTCGCGTTGGGCGCCCTCGCGGCCGCGCGGTGGCTGGTGCCGATGGCGTTCCGCCGGACGGCGATCATGGCGGCCATCGTCGTCGCGGCCTGGGTCGTCCCGTTCGAGGTGTACGCCGACTTCGTGGTGATCCTCTGGGTGGCCCTGGCCGCGGTCGCCGTCCTTCTCACTCGCTGGGACGTCCGCGGCCTGCGGCCGTACACGGGGCTGGGGGCCCTGCTGACCGGCGGGGCCGCGCTCGTGGTCTTCGCGATCGTGGCACCGCCCTACCTGCTCTGGGTGACCGATCCGGCGGTTGTGGAACGGGTGCTGCTCCTGGCGGGGTGGCCGCTGTCGTTCGTCGCCCTGGCGGCAGCCCTGTACCTCGCTCCGCGCCACGCTCCGTTTGCCCCGTCGCGGACCTGGCTAGAGGTGGCAGCCGGCGCGGTCGCCGTCTACGCCGTCTCCATCGGCGTTGTGGAGGTGTTCCAGCGGATGGCCGGCGGCGAGGTCGCGGTCGAGGAGCTGGCCAAGCAGGCGCAGGTCGCGCTCAGCGTCACCTGGACGCTGATCGGTTCCTGCCTGCTCGTCGTCGGGCTCGTGCGGCACCACCCGATGCTCCGCCACGCCGGGTTCGGGCTGCTGGGCCTGGCCACCGTCAAGGTCTTCGTGATCGACCTGGCGGCCATGGACGTCGCCTACCGGGCGCTGGTTCTCGCGGGCCTGGGCGTCCTCCTGCTCGCCAGCGCCTTCCTGTTCACGCACTTCCGTGGCCCGAGGTCCGGGGCGGCGGGCATCACCGGGGGCCCGGGACCGGCCGTCTGACGTGACCGGCGTCCGCCAGCGGGTGGGCGCCGGAACCCGTCGGCGAACAGGGGACGGCGCGGACGCGCCGTCCCCTGTATCATCCCGCCCCGATGCGTAGACTCGGACCGATCCTGATCGTCGTCATCGGGCTGGCCGCCCTCATCATCTGTTTTGCGCCGCTGCCGGCGATCGGCTCCACCGATCCCGCCGCCCGCCAGTTCGAGACCAAGCTCGGCCTCGACCTCCAGGGTGGCCTGCGGATCGAGTACCAGGTGCTCCCGGCGGAGGGGAAGACCCCGACCAAGGCGGACCTCGAGGTCCTGCGCACGATCATCATCAACCGCGTCGACAAGTCCGGCGTGGCCGAGCCCCAGGTCGTGGTGCAGGGCAACGACCGGATCGTGGTCGAGATGCCAGGCGTCCAGAACGCCGACCAGATCCGCAAGCTCGTCGGCACGACCGGCCGGCTGGACTTCGTGCCGCTGGGCACGACCACCGCCACGCAGGGCCAGACGCTGGACCTGACCGCGTTCCCGCCGCTCTTCTCCGGCAGCCAGGTCTCGGCGGCCAGCATTGGCGCGGACCAGACCGGCCAGCGGACGGTCGACTTCACGCTCAACTCCGAGGGCAAGGACCTCTTCGCCGCCTACACCGCGGACCACATCGGCCAGTACTTCGCCATCGTCCTCGACGGCAACGTCATCACGGCGCCGGTGATCCAGAGCTCCATCCCCAACGGCCAGGTGCAGATCACCTCCGGCGGCATCGGCGGCTATCCGCTGGCCGACGCCCAGAACCTGGTCACGATCCTCCAGTTCGGCCAGCTGCCGTACCCCATCCAGGAGCTCGCCAACACGACCGTCAGCCCGACGCTTGGCCAGGCGTTCCTGCACCAGAGCCTGCTGGCGGGCGTGATCGCAATCCTGATGGTCATCTTCTTCATGGTCGTCCACTACCGGCTGCCCGGCCTCATCGCCAGCGGTGCCCTCATCTACTACACGATCGTCGTCTACGCCATCTTCAGGCTGATCCCGGTGACGCTCACGCTGGCCGGCTTCGCGGGCTTCGTGCTCTCGGTGGGCATGGCTGTGGACGCCAACATCCTGATCTTCGAGCGGACGAAGGAGGAGCTGCGGGTGGGCAAGAGCCTGCCGGCGGCCATCGAGGCCGGGTTCAACCGGGCCTGGAACTCCATCCTCGACTCCAACGTGTCGAGCCTCATCACCGCGTCGATCCTGTTCATGTTCGGATCCTCCACGATCAAGGGCTTCGGTCTCGTGCTGATCATCGGCGTGCTGGTCTCCCTGTTCACGGCCGTCACCGTCACGCGGACGGTCCTCCGGATCGTGGTGGCGCAACCGTGGGCGCGCAAGGCGAGCCTGTACGGGGTCACGGAAGAGGAGTTCCTGGCGCGTCCGACCACCGGCCGTGGCGGCCTTCGGGGAGAGGCGCGCGGTCGTGTCTGACAACAAGGTCAAGAACGGCTGGTTCGACATCATCGGGAAGCGCAACTGGTTCTTCGCGTTCTCCCTCGCGGTCACGATCCCCGGCCTGATCTTCATCCTCCTCGGCCCCCTCACCGGGGGCAAGGTCGGGCTGCAGTTCGCCATCGACTTCACCGGCGGCACCGTCTGGACGATCAAGTTCGAGAACCCGGCCGTCACCCCGCAGGCCGTCAAGGACGTCTTCACCGCCCAGGGCGTGGAAGCGAGCGTCACGCAGACCGGCGACGGCTTCATGGAGATCCGGACCCGCGAGGCGACGCTGGCCGCGCCGCCGCCCTCACCCACGCCGCCGCCGACGATCGCCCCGTCCGCCGGGGCCTCCGCTTCTGCGGGAACCTCCGCTTCTGCTTCTGCCGGCGCCTCCGCCACTGCGGGAGCGTCTTCGTCTGCGGGAGCCTCCGCCGCTTCTGCCGGTGCCGGGCCCACGGCCTCCGCCGGGGCGGTGGCCGGTCCGCCCGCCACCGCGGCTCCGTCGACGTCCGCAGCCGCGGGAGCCTCGGCCTCGCCGCCCGCCTCCGGCTCGCCGGCCGCCTCGGGCTCGCCAGCTCCCACCGCGTCCCCGGCCCCATCCGCCTCGCCATCCGCGTCCCCGTCCCCGTCCGCGTCCCCGTCGGCCTCGGCGTCCGCCAGCCCGTCAGCCAGCCCGTCCGCTTCGCCCGGCGCCGGCGGCGTGCTGCCGACCGCCGGCAAGCTCGGCGCGATCCGGGTCGCTCTCGAGGACGCCCTCGGCCCGATAACGGAGCAGCGGTCGCTGTCCACGGTCGGCGCCGTCGTCTCCAGCGACCTCATCTCGCAGGCGTTGATCCTGATCCTCTGTGGCGCGATCGGCATCATGGCCTGGATCACCTACCGCTTCCGCGACTTCAGGATGGGCGTCACCGCGCTCGTCGCGCTCCTGCACGACGTGCTCGTCGTCGTCGGCCTGTTCGCGATCTTCGGCACCTTCTTCGCCCTGCAGATCGACAGCCTGTTCGTGACGGCGATGCTGACCATCATCGGCTTCTCGGTCCACGACACGATCGTGGTGTTCGACCGCGTCCGCGAGAACCGCTCGCGCCACGCCGGTGAGCCGTTCGACCGGATCGTGAACCACTCCCTGCTCCAGACCTTCGGCCGGTCCATCACCACCAGCCTCACCGTGGTCATCACGCTGACCGCGCTGCTGTTGTTCGCGGGCGACGCGATCGGGACCTTCGTCCTGGCGCTGCTCCTGGGCATCGTCTCGGGCACGTACTCCTCGATCTTCAACGCGAGCCCGCTCCTCGTCGTGTGGCACAACTGGGATGATCGGAAGCGGGCACGCGAGAACGCGGCTCGCCCGGGCAGCCACGCCGCGACATGATCCCGGGGCCCGGTCCAGGCCGGTGCCCGGTTCGCCCGCCTGCGCCTGCCACGCCCTTCGCCACGCACCCGTATCCCACGCCAAAAGCCGGGGATGAGCCGGACGTGGCATGCTCCGGCCGATGATCGACGCCCGTCACCGCTGGGTGTTCCCCGACCCCATCCGCCTGGCCCCGGATTTCCGCACGGCCGCCCGGGATCTGGGGCTGGGGACGTTTGCCGCCGCCGTGCTTGCCCGGCGTGGCGTGAATGACGTGGCGCTTCTCGCCAGCTTCCTCGGGCCCGCCGCGGCCGGCCTCAACGACCCGCACCTCCTTCCCGACGCGGCCGCGCTGGTCGCGCGGGTCGCGCTGGCTCAAGACCGCGGGGAGCGCGCCATGGTCTTCGGCGACTTCGATGCGGACGGCCTGTCCGGCCTGGCGCAGCTGGTCCTCGCCCTGCGCCGGCTCGACCTGGACGTGATCCCGTACGTGCCGTCGCGTCTCGAGGAGGGCCACGGCCTCTCGATGGCAGCGGTCGCGGCGGCATCGGAGGCGGGGGTGACGCTGATCATGACGGTGGACACGGGGTCCACGAGCGTCGTGGAGGTGGCCGCCGCCGCTGAGCGCGGGATCGACGTCCTGGTCACGGATCACCACCACCTGCCCGACGTGCTGCCGGCCGCGGTGGCACTCGTCAACCCGCACCGCGCGGACTCCATCTACCCGGACCCGGAGCTCTCGGGGAGCGGGGTGGCGTTCACGGTCGCGCGGCTGCTCCTGGGCGATCTTCTCGGCGCCGAGGCGGAAGCCCTGGAGATGGCCGACCTCGCCACCATCGGTACGGTCTCGGACGTCGCGCCGATCCTGGGCGAGAACCGGGCGATTGCCCGCCTTGGCCTCGAGCTCATGCGCTCTGCCCCGCGGCCCGGGATCGCCGCCCTCCTTGCGCGGGCCGGGGTGTCGCCGGCAACCGCGGACCTGGAGACGGTGGGCTTCGTGCTTGCGCCGCGGCTCAATGCCGCCGGGCGGATGGGGGAGGCGCTCGATGCCGCGCGCCTCCTGCTGGCCGAGACGCCGGAGGAGGCCGCGATCCTGGCGATGGCCCTTGAGCAAGCCAACACGATGCGGCGGGACGTCATGCGTACGGCGATTGCCGAGGCGCGGACCGCGATCAGCCTGCCGGATCCCCGCCAGGCTCCCGGTCAGCAGCCCCTGCTCGAGGCGGCGGCCTCGCCGGACGTCGTCGTTGGCGGCGGTGCTGGGGCTCCGGCCACGATCCTGTACGGACCCTGGCCGGTGGGGATCGTCGGCCTGGTCGCCGGTCGTCTCGCGGACGAGACCGGCCGCCCGGCCATCGTGGGCACGAGGATCGGGGACGTCGTCCGGGCCTCCTGCCGTGGCGACGGGCGGCTGGACCTCGCCGCCGCGCTCGACGCCTGCGACGACCTGTTTATCCGTCACGGTGGACATGCGGCCGCGGCGGGGTTCGAGTTGCCCCTGGAGCGCTGGGACACGTTCGTGACGCGGTTCCTCTCGCTGGCCGAGGTTGCCGTTCCCGGCGATCCGCGCCGCACGCTCCTGGTGGATCT
Organism: Candidatus Limnocylindrales bacterium; assembly: GCA_036508975.1. Taxonomy (GTDB): domain Bacteria; phylum Chloroflexota; class Limnocylindria; order Limnocylindrales; family CSP1-4; genus CAIXZV01. The sequence goes on along the minus strand of DATCGK010000309.1, from coordinate 637 downwards.
CGCCCTGCCCGCGTCGTACGTGGACTACTCGCTGTACCGGGAGCTGGCGATGCTCGGCCCGTGCGGGACCGGGAACCCGGAACCGCTCGTGGCGGTGCTCGGCCTGACCGTGCAGCGCGTCCGCGCCGCCAACGGCGGCCATACCCAGCTGGTCCTCCGCCGGGAGCGGGACGTGCTCGACGGCATTGCCTTCGGCCGGGCGGACCTCGCCGTCGGTCTCGCCGCGGGCGACCGGGTGGATGTCGTCGCCCGCCTGGCCAGCCGCGTGTTCGGCGGGCTCGAGACGCTCCAGCTGGAGGTCCGGGACGTCGCACCGTCCGGATCGCATCCCCGCGCTGCCGCCGTGCTGGCGCATGCAGCTGGATCTCCGGGTGCCGAGCCGGTGGCTCCCGGTATCGTGGCCCCCGTTCCCGGAGGTGTCGCATGACCCGTTCGACGCGCCCGCCCGGCCGTCAGGCCGGGCCGCGGGATCCCAGGGCCGCCACGGGCCGCGGCGTCCCGCTGGCCGCCATCCTGTCGATCGTCGGCCTGCTGGTGGTCGCGCTCGGAACCCTGTCGCTCTCGAGCGGGAACCTGCCGTTGCCCGTCTCCGGCGGGCAGGGGCCCGACAGCTCCGGCAATCCGGGCGTGGCGACCA
>DATCGK010000308.1:0-2422 GCA_036508975.1 Candidatus Limnocylindrales bacterium | reverse complement strand
CGCAAGCCGGCCGCGTCGCCGCGGAACACAGCCGTCGATGTCGGCGGCCAGCACGAGTTGACCGGCAGCGCCGCGTCCGCCTGAACGCGCGCCTCCCGCCAGGCGTTCATCGTGGGAGCCGAGGTTCATTCGCGCCGATGGCTCGGTCGCGGGCTGACAGCCGAGGAGCTGGAGCGGGTCCTCTGGCACTACCCGGGGACGTTGTAGAGCGCAGGGAGCGGCAGCCCTAGGGTCGCGAGATCCCGCGACCGAAGGTGGGTGGTCGAGGGGCGTCGCGGGATCGCACCCGACTGGCCCCGGCATCGTCACGGCAGCTTGGCCGGGCGCGGGCGGGTGCCGTCCGCCTCTCGACGGCCCGCCGTGTCTCCTCCATCCTGACCCCGATCACGAAGTGCGGGAGGTGGCGGGACATGCAGGACACCAGTCTGTTCCTTTCGCTGGCTGAGATCGCTGGCGTGTTCGTGGGCTTCGGGGCGCTCATTGCCGTGCGGAGCGGCGCAACGATGGAGGTGAGCGAGGTCAATGACATCCGCTGGGTGGTGACGACCGCGATCTGGGTGGTCATCGCCGCCCTCGCGCCGGTCATCATCAGCAGCTATGGCGTCACCGGCCACCAGCTGTGGCTCGTGGGCAGCCTCCTGGCACTCGCCCTCCTCGCGGTCATGATCGTCGTGTTCGCGCGGACACCCGAGAACCGGGCAGAGCTTGCTGTCAACCTTGCCACCATCCCACGGGCGAAGATCGCGCTGGTGATGGGGCCCACGTTCTGGCTGCCCTTCGTGCTCGCCGTCCTCGCCCTCGCGCTCGTGGTGCTCGGTCCCTTCCCGGACCAGGAGCACGCGCTCTACCTCACGGCGGTCGCACTCGGCCTGCTCATGGGCGCGCTCAACCTGTTCGTCGCGGTCTTCTGGCAGCGACACCCATCGGTAGCGGCTGATCGTGGAGGGCCGCCCGCGTCCGGAGGCTCGAGCGCCTGACCCGACGCAGAGCGACCCCGGCCATCCCGGGGACGGGCGACCGGAGGGCCCACATGACCGACGCCTCTGGGCAGCGGGCACAGGGGCGACCGACACTCCCCCGCCGCGCCCGGCTCAACCGGGTGCCCATGGGCCGTTCGCCTCTTGCCAGATCCGCGCCTCGCGCCCACCGTGTCCGGCAGCGGGGGGCTCCGACGCGCGGCCTACACCCTGACCGCGCCGAGCTACTGGCGAGACCGACCCGCGCTGGGTGTCCCGGGGAGCGTGTGATGCGACGAGTGGTGGTGCTCCGCGCGGCAACCGCGGCCGTGGCGGGCGTGGCGGCTTGCGCCGCCCTCTGGAGGAGACCGTTCAGGGGAGGCGTGCCGGGCACGCTGCCCGGAGGCGTCGGCAGCGGCATCAACTCCTTGTTGAATGGCCCGCTCTACCGGCGGATGGCCGCGACGCTCGAGCTCCAGCCGGAAGACGAGTTGCTCGATGTTGCCTGCGGGGAGGGAGCCTTCCTGGCCGAGCACGCCTCGCGGGTGCGACGCGTGGCGGGCCTGGACCTCTCGGAGGTCAAGGTCGGTCTGGCACAACGACGCTTCGCCGACCGCATCGCCGCGGGGACAGCGGAGGTCGTCAAGGGCGACGCCGGGGCACTCCCATGGGAGGACGCTCGCTTCAGCGCTGTCACCTCCATGGACGCCTTCACGCTCTTCCCCGATCCCGAACGCGTCCTGTCCGACATGTGCCGGGTACTCCGTCCCGGCGGGCGGGCCGCGATGCAGATCGGGTGGAGGGTCGCCGAGGAGACCGCGACTCACAAGATCTTCGGCACGTTCTGGGTGTGGAACGAGGCCGAAGTGCGGCGGATGATGGAAGCAGCAGGGTTCGACGATGTCTCGATCTCATACGGTCGCATCGGCGACAGCCGCTTCTACAACCTCCTGGGCCGGCTCTTGATGGGAACGGACGAGATCAGGATCGTCGCGGCCGTGAAGCCCATGCCCGTCCGGCCCGCGGACGACGCAAGGGCAGACGAGGCCGTCGCCGTCGGCTGACAGCCGGACCAGCACGGGAGCCGCCCGACGGGCGCTCACGACGCCTCTGGGTCATCGACGACCCGGCCCCCGGCTCCGCATCGGGCGCTTCGCTCCGCTGGCGGGATGGGAGGCGCACCTGGCGTCCGGGGGCCGTGATTTTGCTCAGGATTGCTCACGGACCAGTCAGAACAGGGCGTCAGCCGATGGCATGGGCGGCCAAGGGCCCGCCGCGTGGGACAAGACGGACGGGACGGCCAAGGCTGCCGCTCAGGCGGTTGCCGGGACCGACGGCACGGTCGCCGCCCGGGTCGCGCTCGTCGCCGCACCCCCTGCCGGGGCCTGTCCCGCGGACTCCAGTCCGCCGTGGAGTGCGATGTTCGAACGTTGGGAGAAGGTCAGCATCACGGACTCGGAGCATGA
>DATCGK010000307.1:0-3505 GCA_036508975.1 Candidatus Limnocylindrales bacterium | reverse complement strand
TCCCATGACGCGCACGCGATCGTCCTCGCCGGCATCGCGGGCCTTCTGGCGGGCAGCTTCAGCATGGCCGTCGGCGAGTACGTCTCCGTCCGTTCGCAGCACGAGCTGCTCGAGTACCAGGTCGAGCTCCAGCGCGACCAGCTTCGTGAGACCCCCGACCAGGAGCGGGCCATCCTGGTCGAGATCTACGCGTCGAAGGGCCTCGCGCGAGCCGAAGCCAACCTCATCGTCGACCGCATCCTGGCCAACCCCGAGCAGGCGCTCGACACCTTCGTGCTCGAAGAGATCGGTCTCTCCGCCGAGACGATGGGCTCGCCCGTCGCGGCAGCTGTCGGCTCGTTGCTGGCCTTCGCGGTTGGCGCCTCGGTGCCGCTCGTGCCCTACCTGCTGCTGGCCGGGGCGACGGCCTTCACGCTGAGCATTGCCGGCACGCTGGTCGCGTTGTTCCTCGTCGGACTCGGTGTCAGCCGGCTCACCCACCGCCACCCGGTTCGTTCCGGTCTCCGGCAGGCCGCCTTGGGCCTCCTCGCTGCCGCCGTGACCTTTGGGGTCGGCACGCTGCTTGGGACCGCCGTCCGCTGATCGGGGCCCGGACGGGCTCGGTGTCGCGATCCTCGTCCGGAGCGGGACTCCGGGCCTTCTGCTCGGTCGGTGAGCGCCGTCCCCGGTGCGAACGTGCGTCGGGTGTTCGGGCAGCGCATTCCCCCGCGCCCGGTATGATCCGCGCCGTGATCGACCCCGTTCCGGTCGGCCGGCGTCCCTCGCCGTTTGCGGCCGCCGCCCTCGGGCTCCTCTTCCCTGGTCTCGGGCATCTCTACGCCGGCAGCCCGATGCGGGCACTCGCCTACGCGGCGCCCGCGTTCCTCGGGCTGTCGCTGCTCGGCGGCGTGCTCGTGTCCGGGGCGGGGCGGCAGTCGCTCGTGGCGAGCATCTTCTCCCCCGACACGCTCCAGGTAATCCTGGCCCTCGACGCGCTCGTGTTCCTGTACCGGCTCGCGGCGATCGTGGACGGGTACCGCGTGGCACGACGGCGCTCCCTCACTCCGACGCCGCGCGGCCGGCGCCCCCGGTCGGCCCTGCAGCCGCTCTCGGTCGCCGGCTTGGCCTCGGTGGTGCTGGCGCTCGGCCTCGGGCACGCAGCCGTCGCGCGCGACGATCGGATCGCCTACGACACGCTCACCGCGATCACGAGCCCGGACAGCGGCCCGGGGCTCTCAAGCCCATCCGGCGTGCCGACGGCGACCGATGCGTCCGGGGCCGTCGCGGGGGCCTCCTCGCCGCCGTCGTCGGGGCCCACCGCCGCGGAGGCCGCTGCCCCCTCGCCGGCCCCGAGCGCGCTCCCCTGGAACGGCACCGGGCGGCTGAACGTGCTCATCGTGGGCACCGACCAGCGTCCTCCCGACACGACGTTCAACACCGACACGATGATCGTGGCCAGCATCGACCCGACGACGGGGGCGATCGCCATGTTCAGCGTCCCGCGCGACACCGTAGGCGTGCCGCTGCCCCCGAGCTGGCCCGCTGCCGCCCAGTGGGGCGGCGTCTACCCGCAGAAGATCAACATCCTGTGGACGAAGGCGGTCGCCAGCCCGGGCCTCTTCCCGTTCCCTGACGCGACCCGCGGCCCCGAGGCGCTGAAGGGCGCCCTCGGCCAGCTCCTGGGCATCCCGATCCGCTACTACGTCTCGGTCAACTTCGCCGGCTTCCGCAGCGTGGTCGACACCCTCGGCGGCGCGATGATCGACGTCCAGATCCCGGTGGAGGACTACCACTTCCCGACCGACAACGGGCGCGGAGCGATCAAGCTGTACGTGCCACCTGGCTTCCAGCTCATGACCGGCGAAGAAGCGCTCGTGTATGCCCGGGCACGCCACCAGACCAACGACTTCGACCGATCCCAGCGCCAGCAGCGAGTGATCGTGTCGATCCGCCAGCAGACTGACCTGCTGAGCCTGCTCGACCCCAACCGTCTCGACGCGCTGTCGACGGCGCTCCGGTCGGCCATCCACACGGACTTTCCGGCGACGCAGCTGCCGGAGCTCGTCTCGCTGCTCGAGAGCGTGGACACCTCGAACCTGCGCTCGACGGTCTTCACACCTCCCGTCTACCAGGTGGAGTGCAACGACCCATCGCTCTCCTGCTACTACTCCCTGGCGCCGAAGGTGGCCGCGATCCAGCAGGCCGTGCGCCATGCGTTCACCCTCGATCCCGCCCTCGCGCGCTCTCGCCAGAAGCTCGCCTCGGAGAACGGCCGCGTATGGGTCCTCGGTGGCGCGGGGATCGCGGGGCAGGCCGGTTCGATCGCTGACTACCTCGACTACCTCGGCGTCCCCGCCCTCGTCCCACCTCAGAACGGCGGGCGTGCCGTCGGGGCGAGCCACGCGACAACCGTGGTCACCTTCTACAACGGGGCGGAGCAGCGGCTGCCCGAGACCGTGCGCGTTCTCGAGGCCACTTTCGGGGTTGCCATCGCCACCCGGACGGATCCCTCCGTTACCGTCGACGTGATCGTCATCACCGGCACCCACACGCCCGCGCTCGTGGTCCCGTCCGGATGAGCGCCGTTCGCGGGTCGGCGCCCGCGCGCGGACGCCGAGGGGGCATGCTGGCGGCCCAGCTCACCGGTGCCGCGATCACGGTCGCGATGGGCGTGCTCGGCTTCGGCCTGCTCGGCGGGCCCGTCCCGAACTTCGGGCTCACGGGACACCACGTTGCCGCTGGAGACGTGCCGAACCGCACGCCCGACCCGATCGTGCCGTTCCAGCCTGCGGCGGTGCAGGTTCCGCAGGTCGCGGGGACGATCCTCTTCGTCAAGTCCGGCCGGATCTGGTCGGTGAGCGGCGCCGACGAGCTCACGCCGCTCGGCGCGGGCCAAACCGAGCAATCGCCGATCTGGTCGGCCGACGGCAAGACGATCTACTTCCTCGACATCCATTCGAAGAAGGCGGACGTGCCCTGCTCGATGGTCGCCGCGAGCGGTTGCTCGCAGGCCGATGCGGCGTATACGCTCGAATACCCGGTCCTCTCGCGGATGCCGGCGACCGGGGGAGCCGCACGAGCGGTCGCCTCCGGCCTCTATTCATGGGGGAGCGGGGCCTACTCGTACTTCTGGGGCCTGTGGCAACCGGCCCTGAGCCCTGACGGGCGGACGTTCGCGCTCATCAGCGATGCGCCGAACCCCTTTGCGCTCGACTACGCCGTGGAGCTCATGCCGGCCGCCGGCGGGGCCCTCAAGCGGCTGCCGTTGCCGGAGGACTACGGGCTCGGGCAGAACGATCCGACGTGGAGCCCCGACGGGCGCACCCTCGCGTTCACCTACAACCACCGCGAGGGAACCCTCGGCCGCCCGCGGATCGGCCTCTACGACGTGAAGAGCGGCGCCGTCCGCTTCCTCACCGACTACGGCTACGCGCAGCCCGCCTACTCGCCGGACGGCAGCTGGGTCGCCGCAGTGCGCACCTCGACGAAGGGCCGGGACATCGTCATCCTCGACGCCCACACCGGC
>DATCGK010000306.1:0-8519 GCA_036508975.1 Candidatus Limnocylindrales bacterium | reverse complement strand
CTGTGGCGCACCTGGGTGGTCCGGGACAACGAAGCCGGGCTGCTCGACGCGCGGGCTGCGGCGCGGACGTCGTACGGCCGGACGCTCGCTCTCGCCAACGGCTGGGTCCTCCCGCGGTCGATCCGCGATGCGCTGCGGGCCTGGCAGTTCGACACGGCGGAGCAGTTGATGGCCGACGCCCGCACGGTGCTTGCCCAGCGCGCCGCGCTGGAACAGCTGGCGACGCGCGACGGGCTGGTGCTGCCGTCCACGATGCGCACCCTGTTCGAGGCCGGGTCGTTGAACGATGCGAGCGCCGAGGCGGCGGCGGAGCGCAACGCGATGCTGGCCATCGGCGAGACGACCGCGGCGCGGGCGGCCGACACGGACTTCCTGACGTCGATCGGGATGATCGGCGAGCATCCGGAGGCTGACCTCCAGGCCGCGAAGGACGGACTGGCCGCGGGCAACCTGGACGCGACGATCAGCTCGGCCGACGACGCCTACCGGGCCTGGAACGGTGCCTGGCAGGAGGGCCGGCGGCGCGCCCTCCTGGCCCTGGCGATCTTCGCGACGATCGTGGTACTGGTGTCTGCGGTCGCCAGCCGCCTGCGTCGCGTCCGCCGCAGGCGTCACGCCCGTCCCACCCGGCGGCCGCCCTTGGCGGCGGCCGCGCTGGCGGTGATGCTGACGGCCGGGGCCGCTTTCCTGGCGCCCGCTCTCGCGCCGAAGGCCGGCGAACCCGCGATCCCGTTCCCGGCCGGGCTCGCGCCGCCCGTTGCCCTCGCGGCCTCCGACGGCATCGAGATCCGCACCGCGGCGCGGTACGTGGTCGATCCCGGCGACAGCGTGGTCGCGGTCACCGTGGACGTGACCGCGACCAATCGCAAGGCCAATTCGGTGAGCGGTGGCGTGATCACCCGCTACTTCTACGACGGCGTCAACCTGGGGGTCCAGCCGGAGGCCACGCACCTCCGCGCGACGCAGGACGGCACCGCCGTCAAGGTGACCGTGGCCAATCTCCACGGGTACCGGCTGGTCACCCTGTTCTTCCGCAGCAACATCTACCTCAAGGAGACGGCCAAGGTCCGGCTCACCTTCGACCTGCCCGCCGGCAAGCCGCGGTCTGCCAGCGACGTGCGGGTCGGAAAGGCCTTCGCCACCTTCGTCGCCTGGGCGTTCGGGGACACAGGCACCATCCGGGTGGAGGTCCCCAAGGGGTTCACGGTGGACACCTCGGGCAGCAAGATGACACCGTCGGCCGGCAGTGGCGGCCTGCAGGTCCTCACGGCGACGACCACCACCCCGCTCGACTGGTACGCCTGGATCAACGCCCGCAACGACGCCGGCCTCACGCGCGTGCAGCTGGTGCTGGCGGGAGGCAACCGGATCGTCGTCCGCGGCTGGCCCGAGGATCCGCGCTGGCGGGAGAGCGTGACCTCCGTGCTGAGCGACGCGGTGCCCCAACTGGTGAAGCGGATCGGCCTGCCCTGGCCGGTCGACGGGCCGCTGACCGTGATCGAGATCTACACGCCGCTGCTGGAGGGCTACGCGGGCTTCTACGACAGCGCCACCGACCAGATCACGATCAGCGAGGATCTCGACAACGCGACGATCGTCCACGAGGCCTCCCACGCCTGGTTCAACGACCGGCTGTTCACCGAGCGCTGGATCAACGAGGGCCTGGCCGAGGAGTACGCGTCGCGGGTGCTGGTGGCGGACGGCGGCGCCGCGTCGAAACCGGCTGCCGTGAAGCGGACTGCCGCGTCGGCGTTCGCCCTCAATGACTGGCCGCCGCCGGCCCCGATCAGCGACAAGGTGAGCGACGCCCGGGAGCAGTACGGCTACGACGCGTCGTGGACGGTCGTCCGGGCGATCCTGGCCCAGACGGGCGAGGGCGGGATGCGGCGCGTGTTCTCTGCGGCCGACGCGGGCACGACCGCCTACGTCGGCGCTGCGCCGCCGGAGCGCACCACGCTGGCTAACGACTGGCGCCGGTTCCTGGACCTCTCGGAGGAGTTGGGCGGCGCCACGGACGCGACGGCCCTGATCACGAAGTGGGCTGCGACGCCGGACGCCCAGGCGTCGCTCACGGCCCGGGCCGCGACGCGCCGGGACTACCACGCGCTGCTCGCGACGGGTGACCCGTGGGCGGCCCCGGTCGTGGTCCGCCTGGAGATGGACGCCTGGGCGTTCGACCGGGCGGGCGAGGCGATGGGCCAGGCCGACGCCGTCCTCGCGAAGCGGGACGGGATGATGGTGGTGGCCACGGGCGAGGGGCTGACGCCCCCGGGCACGCTGGAGGCGGCCTACGAGGGCGCCGCCTCCACGACGGGCCTAGACGATGCGCTCGCGCTGGCCGACACCACGGCGACGTCGCTCGACGAGGTCGCGACCGCCCGCACGGCCGTCGAGCAGTCCAGGGACTGGCTGACGTCCCTGGGGCTCGACGGCGAGGACCCGGACGCCGCCCTCACCGCGGCGCGGGCCGCGTGGCAGGCGGGGGACCTCGAGCAGGCCACGGTCCTGGCCGACGAGGCGGTCGGCGCGCTCGCTGACGCGCCCGGCAACGGCCGCACGAGGGTGCTGGTGGTCGGAGGCGGGGCCGCGGGGGTCGTGCTGCTGCTGGGCCTCACGGTCGTGGTCGTTGGCCGCCGCCGTCGCCGTTCCACGGTCACGGTCCTCGAGGGCGCCACGGACCAGTACGCTACACTCCGGCCCAGCGGGCCTGCCGGCACCGCGCCCGACGCGCCGCAACCCCACGACGAAGGAGCGGACCAGACGTGACCCCGCCCGCCGAACCGGCCCCCCGGCGCGCCTGATGGGACTGCAGCGCTTCCGTCCGTCCCGCGAGATCCTCTCGGGCGCGACGGCCGACGTCTACTTCGCCCGCGCCAACGGCATCCTGGACCGGGAAGGCCTCGATCCGGTCGTGCTGATGGAGGTCTTCTGCCGCGAGGATGCCGTCCTGTGCGGGATGGGCGAGGCGACGAACCTGCTGGGCCACGTGCTCGCGAACGAGCCCGGCGCCGTCGTCGAGGCGATGGCGGACGGCGACCTCGTCACCTCCAAGGAGGTCGTCCTCCGGATCCACGCCCGCTACCGTGCCTTCGCGCTGTACGAGACCGCGATGCTCGGGATGCTGGCCCAGTCGACCGGCTGGGCGACCGCGGCCCGCCAGTGCGTGGAGGCCGCGGCGCCGCAGCCGGTGATCTCGTTCGGGGCGCGCCACGTGCACCCGGACATCACGGACGTCCTGGACTACGCGGCGATCGTGGGTGGCTGCGTGGGCGCCTCCACGCCGGCCGGGGCGCGGCTCGCGGGTCTCAACCCGACCGGCACGATGCCCCACTCGCTGGTCCTGATCTTCGGCGACACGGTGGCCGCCGCGGAGGCCTTCGACCGCAACATGCCGCCCGACGTTCCGCGGATCGTGCTCGTGGACACGTTCAAGGACGAGGCCGAGGAGGCCCTCCGGGTCGCGCACGCGCTGGGCGACCGCCTGTACGGGATCCGTCTGGACACCCCGTCGGAGCGGGGCCGGGTCACGGCCGCGCTGGTCACCGAGGTCCGTGCCCGCCTGGACCAGGCCGGCTTCGGCCACGTGACGATCACGGTCTCGGGCGGCCTGACGCCGGAACGGATCCGCCTCTTCAAGGACGAGAAGGCCCCGGTGGACTCGTTTGCCGTGGGCTCGCACATCTCCGGGGCGAGCCCGATCGACTTCACCGCCGACATCAAGGAGATCGACGGCTCGCCCATCGCGAAGCGCGGCAGGATCCCCGGCCGTACCGAGACCCCGCGCCTCAAGCAGCTGGACCTCGCCACCTGGCGGGACGCGTAGGGATCGGTCCCGCCCGAAGCCCGCGACGGGTGAGCGGTCAGCGGAGGGTCCGCGACCCAATGGCGAGTGGTCGGTGCGGCCGCGTCAGAGCGTCCCGTCGCGGCGCAGGCGATCCAGCCAGAGGATGCCGAGGATCGACTTCGCGTCGCTGATCTCGCCGCTGTCGACCAGGCCCAGCCCCTCGTCGATCGTCACGCGGCTGAGTTCAAGCCGCTCGTCCTCGTCCGGCGCGAGCCGGCCGTCATCGTCGGCCACGCCGTCAAGCTCCGTGGCCAGGTACAGGTGCATCAGCTCCGAGGCGAACCCGGGCGCCGTCCAGAACGTGGCGAGCTTCCGCCACGAACCCGCGCGGTGGCCGGTCTCCTCCTCCAGCTCCCGCCGGGCGGCGAGGTCCGGGTCCTCGGTGACGCCGTGCTCCACGTCCAGGGTCCCGGCCGGGATCTCGAGCAGCGCCCGCCGGGCGGGGATCCTCCACTGGCGGACGAGCAGCAGGCGCCCGGCGGCATCGAGGGCCAGCACCGCCACCGCTCCCGGATGCCCCACCACGTCGCGCGTCCCGCGGGTGCCGTCTGCGCGCTCGATGGTGTCCACGCGGAACTCCATGTACCGCCCGCGGTGAATGACCTCCGAGCCGACCACCTGCTCCTCGAGCGGATCGTCACCGAAGGGCGTGCGGCCGGGGGCGGGGGTCATGGGGTCAGGGGTCACGGGGTCGGTCATCGGGGCTCCAGGAGAAACGAAGACGGCCGGCTCGCCGCGTGCGGTGGGCCGGCCGTCGGATGGACGAGGAGGGGCGTCAGGCCACCGACGCGGCGAGCTTCTCGCCGGTCTCGAGGTTGAACAGGTGCAGCTTGTCGACCGGTAGGCGGAGCTGGACCACGTCGTTGGGCCGGACCATGTGCGCCGAGTCCACGATGGCCACGATCTCCTGGCCCTGCACGGTCACGTGGAGAAGCTCCTCGTTGCCGAGGTACTCGACGACGTCCGCGGTGCCCTGGATCGTGCCGACGGTGCTGCCGACCTCGCCCATCAGGAGGTGCTCGGGCCGGAAGCCCGCCAGGACCCTCGTCCCGGCGCCCTTGATGCTCTCGGCGTAGCGCTCCGGGACGGGGAAGGTGAACCCACCCTGGACCAGGTCGCCGGTGCCGACCGGCATCTCGATGAAGTTCATCGACGGGCTGCCGATGAAGCCGGCGACGAACCGGTTCGTCGGGTGGTCGTACAGGTCCTGCGGGGTGCCGACCTGCCGGAGGAGGCCGTCGTTCATGACCGCGATCCGCTGGCCCATCGTCATGGCCTCGACCTGGTCGTGGGTGACGTAGACCATCGTGGTGCCGAGGCGCTGGTGGAGGCGCGCGATCTCGGCACGGGTCTGGACGCGCAGCTTGGCGTCCAGGTTGGACAGCGGCTCGTCCATGAGGAACACGGCCGGCTCCCGGACGATGGCCCGGCCGAGCGCGACGCGCTGCCGCTGGCCGCCGGAGAGCTCCTTCGGCTTGCGGTCCAGGAGCTTCTCGAGCTGGAGGATGCCGGCCGCGTCGTTGATGCGCTTCTCGATGTCGACCTTGGGCACCTTGCGCAGCTTGAGGCCGAACGCGAGGTTGTCGCGGACCGACATGTGCGGGTAGAGCGCGTAGCTCTGGAAGACCATGGCGATGTCGCGATCCTTCGGGGCGACATCGTTGACGACCCTGTCGCCGATCAGGAGCTGGCCCTCGGTGATCTCCTCGAGCCCGGCGATCATCCGCAGGCTCGTGGTCTTCCCGCAGCCCGAGGGGCCGACGAGCACCATGAACTCGCCGTCGCCGATCACGAGGTTGAGGTCCGACACGGCGGTGACCTCGCCGTATCTCTTGAACACGTGATCGAAGGTCACGGTTGCCATGAAGGAACCTCCATCCCGGCCTGAGGTTATCGCGGGCTCCTGCATTCGGCCGCCGGACGGATCCGCCGGACTCGAACGAGCCCCGTACGAGGTGCTGGCTCGGGTTGCATGCATCGTACGGGACCGGGCGCGAGGCGGCAACGCCCGAACGGCCCCCGACGTCACCGGTTCCTGGTCTCCACGTCACCGGCCCAGGCGCGCGCCGGGTATCGTGAGCGCGACGATCCGCCATGCCCGCACCGAGGCCACGATGACCCAGAATCCTCGCGCCGGCCAGCCCGCCCTCGCCTCCGACCTCGTCGACGTGCCCGCGCTCCTCCGCGCGTACGAGGACCTCCGCCCGGATCCCTCCGTGCCGGCCCAACGCGTTGCCTTCGGCACTTCCGGCCACCGGGGGTCAGCGTTCAAGGCTGCCTTCAACGAGGCCCACATCCTCGCCACCACCGACGCGATCTGCCGCTACCGCGCAGCGAAGGGCTACACCGGCCCGCTGTTCATCGGCCGGGACACGCATGCGCTCTCGGAGCCCGCCTGGCGGACGGCCCTCGAGGTGCTCATCGCCAACGGCGTTGACGTGCGGGTCGATGCCGCGGACGGCTTCACGCCGACCCCCGCCATCTCGCACGCCATCATCGTGGCCAACCGGGGACGTTCGACCGGCCTCGCCGACGGGATCGTCGTCACGCCATCGCACAACCCGCCCGATGACGGTGGCTTCAAGTACAACCCGCCCAACGGCGGCCCCGCCGACACGGATGTCACGCGCTGGATCCAGGACGAGGCCAACCGCATCCTGGAGGCGAAGGGCGCCGATGGCCTCGACGGCGTCGCCCGCGTCCCCTTTGACCGAGCCCGCGCGCAGGCGAACGCCTACGACTTCATGGGCACCTACGTCGCGGACCTCGCGAACGTCGTGGACATGGCGGCGATCGCCGGATCCGGGCTCCGGCTGGGCGTGGACCCGCTGGGCGGAGCGGCCGTCGAGTACTGGGGCGCGATCGGGGAGCGGTACGGCCTGGACCTGACCGTGACCAACGAGGCCGTGGACCCGCAGTTCGGGTTCATGACCCTGGACTGGGACGGGAAGATCCGGATGGACCCGTCGTCGCCGTTCGCGATGGCGCGCCTGGTGGAGCTGCGGGACCGCTTCGACCTGGCGCTTGCCAACGACGCGGACGCGGACCGCCACGGGATCGTGGTCCCGGGCGCCGGGCTGATGAACCCCAACCACGTGCTGGCGGCGGCGATCTCGTACCTCTTCGGCGGTGGCCGCGCGTGGGGCACGGACGTTGCCGTCGGGAAGACCCTCGTCTCGTCCTCGATCATCGACCGCGTCGTGGCGGACCTCGGCCGGCGGCTGGTGGAGGTCCCGGTCGGCTTCAAGTGGTTCGTGGATGGCCTCGTGGACGGGACCATCGGGTTCGGCGGCGAGGAGAGCGCCGGCGCCTCGTTCCTGCGCCGCGACGGTTCCGTGTGGACCACGGACAAGGACGGGCTGATCGCCTGCCTGCTGGCCGCGGAGCTCACGGCGAAGCTGGGCCGGAACCCCGCGGAGGTGTACGCCGGGCTGACGGCCCGGTTCGGCGCCCCGGCCTACCGGCGGATCGACGCCCCGGCTACACCCGAGGCCAAGGCGGCGCTGGGCCGGCTCTCGCCCGATGACGTGACCGCGACCACCCTCGCGGGCGATCCCATCGTGGCCCGGTTGACGCGGGCGCCCGGCAACGATGCGCCCATCGGCGGGCTGAAGGTTGTCACGGACCAGGGCTGGTTCGCGGCCCGCCCGTCTGGGACGGAGAACGTCACCAAGCTCTACGCGGAGAGCTTCCGCGGCGAGGAGCACCTGGGGCGGATCCTGGACGAGGCGCGCGCGATCGTGGACGCCGCGGTCTGAGGTGTTCGCGCCCTCGGCCGCGGGCCGAACACCGACGGGCGCGGGCAGGGACGGGCGCGCCGTAGCGCCCGTTACCCCAATCGGGTGCCGCCAGGCAGGACCGTTCTCCTGTCGCGCGGGCAGGCTGGATACGCGACGATGGCTTCGATCCGTCCTGTGCCCGGGCGGCTCACCTTGGAGATCCGATGCCGGTACGCGCCGCAACCCCTGTCTGCCTCCAGTGTGGCGCCGTCCCCAGCCGCCCGGACGCACAGATGTGCCGGCGCTGCGGCATCCGCTTCGGCGACGCACCGTCCGAGTTCGCCCGCCTCGCGACCTGCCCCGTCTGCTACCAGGTGACCGACGCGGACGGCCGGCTCGCGTCGCAGGTACAGCCCGGGCGCCGGATCGACATCAACGCCCACGTCGAAGAGCACGACCGCTTCCCGGTGGGCGACGATGCCTGGCTGGAGACGATGCGCGACGCCGACCGCATCAGGATCGGGCGCTGGAGCGCCCCGTTCGATCTCGTCCGCAGGTACCTCGTCACGGGCGTGGTGGATGCCGGCCGCAACCGCCTGGCGCAGCACAACGCGATCATCACCGCGATGACCCAGGTGCAGCGCTGGGGCCGGGACCCGGACATCTTCGGGGACCACGAGGAGTGGCGGCTCGCCCGCGACGCGGTCGCGGAGCTGATGGACCGCTACCATCGGGCGGGGAACGTCCGCCGCTGACCCGGTCGAGGAAGCCCCGGGCGAGCCGGCCGTCAGGTGTCGAGACGGTCGGCGAGGACCTCCGCCAGGTGGCGCGCGCGCCGACCGCTGAGGAAGTCGATCTGGGTTCGGCAGCTGAACCCGTCCGCCAGGATCTCCGTACCGGGAGGCGCGGCCCGCAGCGCGGGGAGCAGCGCCAGCTCCGCCACGTCCCGCGAGATC
>DATCGK010000305.1:0-2285 GCA_036508975.1 Candidatus Limnocylindrales bacterium | reverse complement strand
GGAACGCGCCCCAATGCTCCTTGGGGAGGATCCTGCTCGCCGCGGCGAGCAGCGCGCGGTCCCGCGCCGATAGACCGGGCGCTTGACCTGCCGGCGCAAGATCCCGAGGTGGTGGCGAAGGACGAGGATCTCGATCTGTGCGGCATGGTCGGAGCGATAGTTCGGTGCGCCAAGGGTGAGGAGCCGACGAAGCACCAGGTAGAGGAGTGAAGCAAGCATGGCGGCGATACTGTCATGCGGGGCAATGCTCAACGACGGACCACGTCGGCGGGCCGACTGATCGAGTTCTTGTACCCCACGGGCCCACGTCATCGATGGCGACCCCTCGGCTGGCTACATCGCGGCGTGTCCGACGTGCAACGAGCGGGCCAAGGGGGGAGGGGCAGCCACGGGATCGGAAGTCGCCCTCGCTGACCCGGGCGGCCCTTCTCTCACGCGTCCAGGTTTCGCGAATCTGGTCTCGGGGGCGAGGGCGATGACGGCGGGGCGTCGGTGCGGAGGCGGCTCGCGAAGGCGTCGAGTGCGGCGGCAGGGCCGGCCACCTCGATCTCCACGCAGCCGGCGGCGTTGCGGACACGCCCGGCGAGGCCCAGCTCGGTCGCCAGGCGCCACACGAACGGCCGGAAGCCGACGCCCTGGACGACGCCCTCGACGACGAGGGCGTCGTCCAGGAGGAGCAGCGGTAGTAGCGGGGACGCGCACGTCCGGGCGGACGGTAGCAGCCATGGCACAAGCGTCGGCTGCCGGCGTCTGGCCTCAACCTGCCGAACGGCTCGCATTCACCCCGCCGGTCGGCGGCTGAGGGGGGTCAGGCGGTCGGCGGTGCAGGGACGGACAGGGCGACAGTCAGCCTGCGCCTTCGATCCAGCCGTAGCCGCGGGTGACGCGACGGACCCGGAGCGCATCGTCCATCTGCACCAAGTGGGCGAGCTGCCCGACGGCGATCCGCCCGCGGTCCGCCTGGCGGAGCATCGCCAGCGGGTTCGCGGAGGCCGCCGCGACTGCCGCCGGGAGGGGCACGCCCGAGCCGACCAGGTTCCGGACCGCCGTGTCCAGCGCGATCGTCGAGCCCGCCAGCGTCGTCGTCCCGGCGAGCGTGGCGCGGCCGTCCCGCACCTCCACCTCGAGCCCGCCGATGGTCACGCGCCCGTCCCCCACCCCGGCCAGCGGCAGCGCGTCGCTGACCAGCAGCAGCCGGTTCGCCGGCTTGGTCCGGGTGATGATCGGCCACAGCGCCCGGTGGACGTGGTGGCCGTCGGCGATCAGCTCCACGTAGGCCTCGTCGTCCGTGAGCGCGGCGACGGCCAGGCCCGGTGCCCGGTGGTCCACGCCGGTCATCGCGTTGAACAGGTGCGTGGTCGTGCGGCCGCCGGCACGAAAGCCGGCGATGGCTTCGTCCAGGGTGGCGGCGGAGTGGCCCATCGAGGCGGCGATTCCCAGCGAAGCGAGCCGGGCGATCAGGGCGAGCGCCCCGGGCAGCTCGGGCGCGATCGTCATCACACGGAGCCCGTCGAGCAGCGCCGCGATCGCCGCCTCGTCGAACTCCGCCGGCGTGCGCAGGAGGTGCGGGTCGTGGGCGCCCTTGCGCGCGGGCGCGAGGAACGGTCCCTCGAGGTTGAACCCCAGCGACTGCGCGCCGTCGTCCGGCGCCAGCGGCATCCAGCGTCGGACGCGCTCGGCAAAGCGGGGCAGCTCGTGGGCGGGGAGGCTCGGCGCGGTGGGCAGGAACGAGGTGACGCCGCGGCGCAGCAGCGCACGGGCCATCCCGGACAGCGCCGCGGCGTCACCGGTCGCGTCGTGACCGCCCCAGCCATGGACGTGGACGTCCACGAACCCGGGGGCGAGATACGGCCCCGCGGCGGCGATCTCGTCATCCTCGTCCGGCTCGACGGCGGCGACCCAGCCGTCCTCGATCGTCAGGCTCCCCGGCACGACGGCGTCCTCGATCACCAGCCGCCCTCGAACCACTTCAGGCGCCACCGGCCACCTCCAATACCGCCGACCGCATCGCCAGCACGTTCTCCGGCGGCACGTTCGGCTGCAAGTCGTGCACGGCCGCGAACCCGATGAG
The DNA here is from genome assembly GCA_036508975.1 of Candidatus Limnocylindrales bacterium. Classification (GTDB taxonomy): domain Bacteria; phylum Chloroflexota; class Limnocylindria; order Limnocylindrales; family CSP1-4; genus CAIXZV01. Next base: position 214 of record DATCGK010000305.1, on the reverse strand, counting down.
CAGCGCGTACGAATCGTGGTTGAGGCCGCCGGGGAGCGGCATCCGCCGGTACTCGCCCCACTCGTCCACGAAAGTCCGGCACTCGCCACCGTCGCGGATCTCCCGGTGATACGTGGACACGCCGCCGGGCGAGACCCCGCGAACGTCGCAGCCCAGGGCCTCGATGACGTCCGGCTCCACGTCCGCCAGCTGCTGGGCGATGTCGCCGACGCGC
>DATCGK010000304.1:0-2965 GCA_036508975.1 Candidatus Limnocylindrales bacterium | reverse complement strand
AGAGTGGGGGATGCACACGCGGGAGGCTCTGACGCGCGGCCCATGCCCCGGCCGCCGGGACCGCGCCGAGCCACGGGCGAGACCGACCCGCTCGCGCAGGAGGGCAGCGCGATGGGTCTGCGCAGGTCGTTCTGGTTCCCATTCTTCGGGGTGCCGCGCGGTCCGCTCGGGAGGGTCGGCGCTCGGCTGATGCCGACCCTGGTGGGGCCGCTCTACGCGATGATGGCCAAGGAGCTGGACCTCCAGCCCGACGACGACCTGCTGGAGGTGGGCTGCGGGTCCGCGAGATTGCTGGCTGAGCAGACGTCGCAGGTCCACCATGTCGCCGGCCTGGACGCGTCGGAGATCCAGGTGGGCATGGCCCGGCGGCGCCTCGCCGACCGCATCGCCGCGGGGACGGCAGAGGTCGTCCTGGGCGATGCCATGGCCCTGCCGTGGCCGGACGGCCGTTTCAGCGTCGTCGGCTCGCTGAACTGCCTGAAGTTCGTGCCGGATCCCGCCAAGGCGCTGCGGGAGATGCACCGGGTGCTGCGCCCCGGCGGGCGGGTGGTGCTCACGATCGACGAGCAGATGGACAAGTGGGGCCGGGCGGGCGAGATCGACGCCTTCGGCCAGTGGCAGTGGAGCCCGGACGACGCGCGGCGGATGATGGAGGAAGCCGGCTTCGCCGATGTCTCGGTCGCGCGCATGCCGACCCGGATGGGCCTTCAGTTCGTGCGTGGCGCGAAGCCAGCAGCGCCAGCGGTCGCGGACCTCGCCGAGACGCCGGCGCTCGTGGGGGCGGCGGCGGGATGAGCCCGTCGAAGGAGCCGGGCGACCCGCCTCCCCGCTGGCTGATCCGCTCATTCGGGGTCGTCAACCTCGCCTTCCATCGGCTCACGGGCGGGCGGCTCGGGCTCTCACGTCCGAAGCCCGACCGCTGGGGGACCATGTGCCTCACGACGACCGGGCGCCGCACGGGCAGGGAGCGCTGCGCGATCCTGGGCTACTACGAGGACGGCCCGAACCTGGTCGCGCTCGCCGTGAACGCCTGGGTCGATGCCGAGCCCGCCTGGTGGCTCAACCTCCAGGCCCATCCCGACGCCAAGGTCGATCTCAAGGACGGATCTCGGCCGGTCAGGGCACGAGTGGCGGAGGGCGATGAGCGGGCACGCCTGTGGGCCCGGTGGCGCGACCTGGGCGAGCGATCTGGCGAGGCACTCATCGCGGATGCAGACGCCTACGCCGGCCGGCTGTCGCGCGAGGTGGCGGTCGTGGTGCTTGAGCCCCGACCTGACAGCGGACCCTGACGCCATCGCGCAGGGAGGAGGCGACGAGATGAACCCGTCGAAGATCCCGGGCGGCATGTACGTGGAGGAGTCCGGCACCCCGGGCGCGCCCGCCATCGTCTTCATCCATGGGCTCGGCCAGAGCGGCCGCGAGTGGCGCCGGCACATGGCCGATCTGGCGGGCTTCCACTGCCTGGCCCCGGACCTGCCGGGCTTCGGGCGCAGCAACCACCTGCCACTGCCGTCGAACGAGCGGATCGCCGACCTCCTCGCCGAGCTCATCGAGACACGGGTCCCGGCAGGACGCGCGCACGTCGTGGGCATCTCGTGGGGGGCCCTCCTCACCCAGGTCCTCATGCAGCGCCACCCCGACCGGGTCGACCGGGCGGTGGCCGACGGCCTCCCCCTCGTGTGGCCGCGCGGGGCGAGGCCGCTGATGCTCTGGCTCGTCACCCTCGTGGCGCCCTTCCTGCACACCCGTCCGGTGCTGGCGCTGTACAAGGACATCGTGGACGCGGCCGACCTGCGCGTCGCCTCACGCCTCGCGTTCTGGAAGGTCTGGGCGGTGAGCTTGACCAATCTCACGGCAGCCACCGTGGCCCCGTGCCCGACCCTGCTCGTCGCCGGGGAGAAGGAGGGCTCCGTGCGCCCGGGCGACGCGGCCCTGGCCGAGCTCATGCCCCACGCCGAGGCGTGGTTCGCCCCCGGTCTCGGTCACTGCTGGCAGCGCGAGCACCCTGAGCTGCACATCCGCATGGTGGCAGCTTGGCTCACGGGGCAGGAGCTGCCGTCCGAGCTCCGACGCGAGCCCCCGCCACCACCAGAGGCGGTGGAGCGATTGCGCGCGGACGCCCGCCCGGACCGGGAAGCCACCTAGCTCCTCGATCTGACGCTCCCAGATGAGGCGTGCCTCCTGGCCGCGCCACCACTCGGCAAGATCGGTGCCGATCGTCAGCGCCCCTGGGTGCTCCGATAGCCGCCCGAGAGCGGACTCCGAGTCGCTTGCCGATATCGCGATCATCCACCGGTGGACGATGCGGCGGATCTCCTCGGAGGGCTCCATGCGGAGGAGTGTCGTCGAACGAGGGACCGTCCGCAATGTCCTGCCGGGGCGTGTCCGCTGTCGGCTGTTAGGGTCGCCGCCGTGCCGCCCTCAACTTCGGGCCTACGCGGCTCGGAGTGCGGCGACCAGCGCCTCCACGCCCTCGATCACGATGGTTGGTGGAGCGCGCTCAGATCCCTCCGGGCGCGCCAAGGACTCGGCCCCGATTGCTCGGGTGTCAGGTCCCTGCGTACGGTCCAGCCTCCCACTCATCGCGTGTCAGTGCGTACTCGACGTCGCCGTGCTCCTCGCCGTCGATCCGGTCTGGCCACGGCTCGTGGAACACCCGGACGAATCCAGGTCTCCGCGAGGGCTCGCAGCCACTCAACAGCTCGATCCGCCGATACGTCGTCCCGGATGGTGTCCTCGGTCGCGGCAAGCGTGGCTCGGAGCTGCTTCCAGAATTGCGCCGCGAGGGACTTTCAGGCAGAGCGAACATGCCTTGGTGACCACGTGGTCGGACCGACCCGGCCCCAAGAGCGTTTCCGGGGCTCTTGTCACCAACGGCTACGGTGGAACCGAGACCCGCCCACGTCACCCGCCCGCGGATAATCTCGATCCGGCAACTCGCACCTGGTGGAGACATGACCACGCC
>DATCGK010000303.1:0-25782 GCA_036508975.1 Candidatus Limnocylindrales bacterium | reverse complement strand
CTCACGCAGCAAGGCCACCGCACGGCGCGCATTCCTCCGTGGCCGGTACGGCACCGGGTCCAGCACGACCTCCGCGCGCCCGTGCGTCACGACGATGAGCCCAAGCCCCAGCCGCCGGCACAGGCGCCGTGTCTCCGGCTGGCGGGTCGGCCAGGTCCCGACCGCGACGTAGACGGCCTCGGTCATCGCCAGCCGGTCGATCCCCTGGAACACCAGCCCGAGGCCGAACGTCTTCTTGAGCTCCACGACCACCGGCGGCTCGTCACCGCGCACTGCGACGATGTCGCACCCCCTTATCTCGCCCTTGACCGTGTAGCCCTGGCCCTCGAGCAGCGCCTTGACCGGGGCGTAGAGGCTGGTCTCCGGCGAGGCCGCGGGTCGCGATCGGGCCACGGCTGCCGTAGCCCTCAGCCGCCGGTGATGGGGCGATCGCGGCGCGCGAACTCCGCCAGCGCCTCGCGGCAGTCCGCGGCCTCGCGCTGTGCCTGGCCCGCGATCCACGGATCCACGCGGCTCGAGTCCTCGAGCGTGACGACCGGGCCTGACGGACCATCCTCCAGGACGATCCCGGACGAGTTGCGGTAGTCCGTCATCCAGTTCGCCTGGAGCGCCACCAGGACGTCCACCACCACGGCGCGCGTGAACAGCCAGTCCAGGTACGTGGCGTTGAGGCGGTCGACCAGGTCGTCCAGTCGGATCGGGCGGCCGCGGGCCATGCGGGCCACGAGGCCGATGACCCGGAGCGAGCTGAACGGGTCCCCGGACTCGGCGACGACCGGCGGCTGCGGGAGGGCGTCGGGGAGGCCGGCGGGTGCGGGCCGTCGGCCGACGGCGCCGGGATCGATCGTCATCGGGGGTCGTCAGCTCCGCGATCAGTGGCGGGTTCGGCGGCGGGCAGGCCGGGAGCGGAAGGTAGCACGGGCGATTGGCCGTCCGGCATCACGATCGTCAGGAAGCCACCGTCCCCCGCCGGAGCGGGATCGTCCGGGCGCGCGTGGTGGACCAGCTCCTGCGACGGCGGCATCGTCCGGAGGACCTGCTGCTCGAACCCGAACAGGACCCCGCCGATCGTCTGGCCCAGCGGCTGCTTCTTCCTCGGCTTCGTCATCTGGACGGGATTGTAGATCGCCGTACGGACGCAGCCTCCCGCCTCGCCCTTCCCGGCCGCGACGGCCGGGGTGCCCTACTCCGCCCCTTCGGCTCCCGCCTCGAGCACCGGAAGCGCGCGCCCGGCATCCGAGGACTGCCCCTCGATCGCGCCGACGCCGTACGGGACCCACTTCGAAGGGTCGCTAAGGCGGTGGGCCTCGGCGTTGCCGCGCTCGTGGATCTGCTGGAAGCCGGCCGGCTCGATCCACATCCGCTTCCCGTCGAGCAGGCCGGTGATGCCCTCCTGCCCCGGCTCCGGGCGCGGGTTGCGGCAGTACTGGCACTTCGACGAATCGTGCGGCGTGTATTCGGCGGGCTCCTCGTAGGTGGTGATGTAGCCCTCGTAGTTGCGGACGATCACCTTGTGGTCCGAGTACGACACGACGTAGTTCGGCATGACCGGGATCTTGCCGCCGCCGCCCGGTGCATCGACGATGAACTGCGGCACCGCGTACCCCGACGTGTGACCGCGCAGGCCCTCGATGATCTCGAGGCCCTTGCCCACCGGCGTCCGGAAGTGGCCGGCGCCCTCGACCAGGTCGCACTGGTACAGGTAGTAGGGGCGGACCCGGTTCTCGACCAGCCGCTGGACCAGCTCGCGCTGCGTGTGCACGCAGTCGTTGACGCCGGCCAGGAGCACGGACTGGTTGCCCAGCGGAATGCCCGCGCGGCTCATCTTGTCGCAGGCGCGGGCGAACTCCGGCGTGATCTCGTTGGGGTGGTTGACGTGGATGTTGAGCCACAGCGGGTGGTACTTCGCGAGCATCTCGCACAGCTCGTCGTCGATCCGCTGCGGCATGAACACCGGCACCCGGGAGCCGATCCGGACGACCTCCACGTGGGGGATCTCGCGCAGGCTGCGGAGCGCGGACTCCAGGAGCTTTGGGGCCAGCGTGAGGCCATCGCCGCCGGAGATCAGCACGTCGCGGATCTGCGGCGTCCGCCGGATGTAGTCCAGCTGGGCCTCGTGTTCCTTGCGATTGAAGTTCTGCGTGGCGTCACCGACGATCCGGCTCCGCGTGCAGTAGCGGCAGTAGACCGCGCACTGCGTCGTGATCAGCATCAGCACGCGGTCCGGGTAGCGGTGGACCAGGCCCGGGACCGGCGAGTGGCGATCCTCGGCCAGGCTGTCCTCCATCATCCCGGTGAACGACCGAAGCTCGCGGCCGAGCGGGATGATCTGGCGGCGGATCGGGTCGCCGGGATCCTTCGGGTCGATGAGGCTGATGAAGTAGGGCGTGACGTCCACGCGGAACTTGTCGGGCGCGGAGAGGCCCTCGCGCTCCTCGTCCGTCAGCTCCAGGATCTTCTCGATGTCCTCGAGGTCGTTGACGCGGTTGCTGAGCTGCCAGCGCCAGTCGTTCCACCTCTCGTCCGGAACGTCCTCCCAGATGGGCGCGCGGCGACTCACGGCCGGCTTGCCGTCCGGGCCGAGGCGCTTTGCGGGATCGCGATGGTTGACGAAGGGCGCCGTCTCCAGCGCCGCCGGGGCGCCCGACCCCTGCACCTGCGAGTCCACCAGCCGATTCCTCCCGCTGCCACCGCCGTCCCGGACCAGGCCTGCCCCGAGCCCGTCGGATGCATAGAACCTATGCATCGTGAATGGACGGCGATGATACCCGAGGGCCGGGTGGGCGTCTATGGTTCCCCGGCCAAGGGTGGCCCGGCAGGATCTCCGGCAGGCAGGACCTCCGGGTCATCGGTTGGGCCTCGACGGGGTCCGTACAATGCCCGGGTGCCGCCCAGTGCAAGGCCGGGCGTCCAGGCGACGCAACCGCCCCACCCATACCCGAGGAACAGCTCCATGACCATCGACCGACGCCTGCTCGCGGGTGCCCTTGGCCTCGCCCTCGCCGTCGCTGCGTGCGGCGGCTCGTCCACCGCCACCTTCGGCACGAGCGCCGCTCCCGCCGCGACGACCGCCCCGTCGATCGCCGAGGCGACCCAGGCACCCGCGGCCACCGACGTGCCCAGCGCGACCGACAGCGCTTCGGCCGGCGCCGGGCCGAGCTTCGTGGCCGGGGCAGCCTCCGACCTCGAGGCGATGCTGCCGAGCGAGGCCGGCGGCGTGAAGTACCAGAAGACGAGCTTCGACGGCGCGTCCCTCGGCTTGATGGGAGCCGGCATCGACACGACCCAGCTCGACCCGATCCTCAAGGCCAACGGCAAGACGATCAACGACGTCCGCGTGGCGATCGCCAGCCCGGTGGACAGCGCGAGCACCGACGCCGGTATGGTGATCGCCTTCCAGATCCGCGGCGTTGACGCTGCCAAGTTCATGGCGGCGTTGGGCACCGATGCCGCTTCCCTGACCAAGGCCACAGTGGGAGGCAAGGACGTGCTCCAGGCGGGCGCCGGTGGGTTCGGCGTCGTGGTCTACACCAAGGGCGATGTCCTGTTCGAGGTCCTGGCGGCCAGCCCCACGGTCACCGAGTCGATCGTCAGCCAGCTCCCCTGACCAACGGCGGGACGGGCGATCCGTCCCGTACGGGAGGTCGCGGCGTTCGAACCCGGCCGGGCTCCCCGGCCGGGTTTGCGGCGTTCGGCACGGGAGGTCCCGGGAGGTCGCGGCGTTCGGCGCGGCGTTCGGCGCGGAACGGGATCGACGGCCGAGTAGCCCCCAGCCCAGGAATCGCGAAGCCCGGCGCTGAGCCGGGCCTGCGCTTGTCTGCGGGCGCCGCCGGGGTCAGTCCCCGATCACGCTCCAGATCAGGCCCATCATGATGAAGAACCCGCTGAACAGCGCGATGAGCCCGATGCCGCCGTAGGGCGAGCTGGCGCCCTCGTGGGGGACCATCTGCAGCCCGATGCCGAACACGACGGCCCACACGACGAACAGCACCGCGAACAACCGCTTCGAGTTCGGGGCGGTGATCCTGCGAACCCAGCCCTGGCGGCCGCCCTCGGCGACCATCGCGGAGCGTGCGAACGTGTAGACGAACCCGCCGGCGATCGTGGCCGCGATCAGGAAGATCACGAAGTTGTTCGGGAAGTCCTGGAACCAGGTCGTGAAGATCGTCACGTGGAGATCCTCGGTCAGAAGGGCTGGGCACCGGATGACCGCGCAGGACGCAGCGCGTCGATGCTAGCAGAACCGGGAAGCCGGTTGGAACCCTGCGTCTCGGTTGTGTCAACGGCGTCTCGGTTGGAACCCGGCGGTCGCGATGCCGGACCGCCGGCGACGGTCGAGTCAGCCGCCAGGCGAGCCACGATTGCCTGCGCCAAGCTGATGCTCCCGTGATCCAGAACGGGGGCCTGCTGCAGGGGGTCCCGGACGCCGATCAGCTTCGTCTGAGTGACAGCCCCGCGACCACCAGGGAGGCGACCACCGTGATCGCGTATGAGACGCACCACGCGCAGATCGCGTGGATCACGAACAGCTCCAGGTACGTCAGGTAGGCGACCGCGAGCGCCCCGAGGAGCAGCAGCCCGTAGCCGAGAAGCAGGGCCCGCCGGTCCGCACGCCGCCACCCGGCCAGGGCGCAGCCGGCGACGGCCGCCGAGAACGCCACGCCCCAGACGGCGACCGGGATCCCGAGCACCACCGAGTACTCGGAGGCAGCGACGGTCTCGCAACCGCTGGACGGCCCGCAGACCGCGCTCTCCCCCAGGAGCCGCACGACCGCGAGGTAGCCCGCCACTCCCAGCCCCGCGAGAGTGACCGCGAGCAGGGGCAGGCCGAGCGGACCTCGAGCGGCCCCCCCAGGTTCCGTCGTCGTCAGGGAGCGGTGCTCGCCGAGGCCGCGGGCGAAGCTGCCGACGAGGTCGCGGGCGAAGCTGCCGACGAGGTCGCGGGCGAGGCCGAGGTCGCGGGCGAGGCCGATGCCGCGGGCGGAGCTGCCGACGAGGCTGCGGGCGAGGCGCTCGCCTTGGCCAGCTCGGCCTCGATCAGCGCACCGAGCTCGGCGGCGGTCTTGAAGCCGACGAGCTGCTGGCCGCCGATGTAGAAGGTGGGCGTGGAGTTGATCCCCAGGGCGGTCCCCTTGGACGTCGTGTCGGCAACCGCCGCGATCGTGGCCGCGTCACCCAGGCAGGCCCTGAAGGCGACCGGCTCCAGGCCGGCTGCCGTGGCGATGGCGGTCAGCCGGTCGCGAGTGAACCCACCGGCGTTCTCACCGTCCTGGTTGTTGTAGACCCAGTGGGCGTAGTCCCAGTACTTCCCCTGCAGGTTGGCGCAGTAGGCACCGCTGGCAGCGAGCTTGGACTCGTCGTCGGGGCCACCGCGGCCGAGCATCGCGAGGTCGTGGTGGACGATCCGCAACGACCCGGGCTTCGCGTACTGGCTGACCAGGACGGGCTCGACCGTCAGGTCGTACCGGGCGCAGACCGGGCACTGGTAGTCCTCCCAGACGTCCATCGTTACGGGCGCGTCCGCCTTCCCGATGTTGCTCCCGTCAAGGAGCGCAGCCGGGTAGGCCATGCCCGGGTCCTTGAGCTTCCCGGAGGCCTTGCCGCCGAGCTGGCCGATGCCGACGACGACCACGATCAGCACGCCGACGATGACGGCGATGATCGTCATGTTCCGGGTGTTGATGAACGACGAACCGCCGCTCTTCCCGGCGGGCGTCCGGCCGCGGCGCTCGTCGCGGGCGCTGTTGAAGCGGTCCTGCCGCTCCGCGGCGCGGCGGTCGCGGCGCGTGGACTGGGTGGTGGGCTGCTTGCCGCTCAGGGGGGGCCTCCGGTTTCGTGTCCAGGAGAAGGTTCGTGCTCGGGCGGGATGTCGGGGCATTGTGGCGCAGATCGGCAGGATCGGCTACGGGCGTCCTGCAACATCGGTCGCCAGATGATACTCTGTCTCATATGAACCCTGAGAGCCCTCGCGTCCCCGAGCCGTCCGACCACGCCGGCCGGCAGGTGCACGCTCACGACGACGAGCTCTCCGCGCCCCACGCCCACGCGCACGCAGACGTCTGGCTGAGCGACGTGACAGCCGGCTACGGGGACCGTGCGGCGCTGGAGCACGTGACCCTCGCCGTGGAGCCGGGCAGCCTGCTCGCGATCGTCGGGCCGAACGGGGCCGGCAAGAGCACGCTCCTCAAGCTGATGGCCGGCCTCGCGCGGCCGTGGACGGGGCGGATCGAGATCCTCGGCGCGCCCCCCGGCCGCGAGGCTCGCCGCGTGGCGTACGTGCCGCAGGCCGAGCTGGTGGACTGGGCGTTCCCGGTCACCGTCGAGGATGTCGTGATGATGGGCCGCTTCCCTCGCCTGGGCTCCATCCGCCGTCCGGGGCAGGATGACCGGCGCGCCGTCGCCGACGCGCTCGCGCAGGTCGGCATGGCAACACACCGCCGCACACAGGTTGGACGGTTGTCCGGCGGGCAGCGCCGTCGGGTGTTCCTGGCCCGCGCTCTGGCCGCGGAGCCGGACCTGTTCCTGCTGGACGAGCCCGTCACCGGCATCGACGTCACCACCCAGGAGCTCCTGATGGATCTCCTGGAACAGCAGGCCGCTCGCGGCAAGACCGTGGTGGCGACCACGCACGACCTCGCCTGTGCGGCGGAGCGCTTCCAGCAGGTGCTGGCGGTCAACCGCACGGTGGTCGCCTACGGCCCCTCGAACCTCGTCCTCGACGCGGATGTCCTTGCCCGAGCCTACGGCGGCCACCTTCTCGTCCTGGAGGGCCGGACGGTGGTCCTCGACGACGCCCACCACCACGACGACGCGCCCCGGGGAGAGCGCCACTTCCACGACCAGGGGGGCCAGCGCTGATGGACCTGATCCTGGAGCCGCTTGCCCTCTCGTTCTTCGTCCGCGCGCTGATCGCCTCGATGATGGTCGGTGTGGTCTGCGCGGTGGTCGGCACCTACGTCGTCCTGCGCGGCGTGGCCTTCATCGGCGACGCCATCGCGCACGCCGCGTTCCCGGGCGTCGTCGCCGCCTTCATGCTGTCGATCCCGTTCTACGTCGGGGCGGCGGTCGCGGCCGTGGGCACGGCGCTCGCGATCGGCTGGGTGACGAAGCGGGCCGGGATCCGCCAGGACACCGCGATCGGCGTCCTGTTCGCGGGCACCTTCGCGTTCGGCGTGTTCCTGTTCAGCACGATCAACGGCTACGTCGCGGACCTGTTCAGCTTCCTGCTCGGGAACGTCCTGGCCATCGGGCCGGGGGACCTGGTCGCCCTGCTGGTCCTGGGCCTGGGCGTGATGGCGATCGTCGGGCTGCTCTGGAAGGAGCTGCTGTACGCCACCTTCGACCCGCTCGGCGCCGCGGCCTCGGGGATCAAGGTCGAGCGGCTCGAGTACCTGTTCCTCGCGCTCGTCGCGCTCACCATCGTGGTCAGCCTGCAGGCCGTCGGGATCATCCTCGTGGTGGCGATGCTGGTGACGCCCGCCGCCACGGCCCAGATGCTGACCATCCGGTTCACCCGCCTGATGCTGGTGGCCGCGCTGGTCGGGATCGCCAGCTCCGTCGTCGGCCTGTACCTGTCCTACTGGCTGGACGTCGCCAGCGGGGCCACGATCGTCCTCGTCCAGACCGGCATGTTCCTCCTCGCGCTTGTCTTCGGGCCGCGGGGGATGCTGGGCCGGCGCCGGAGCCGCGGAGGGCTCCCGGAGACCGACGACGCGCCCGTCGAGGCGTCGCTGATCGCCCCCGCATGACCACGCAACGAATGGCCGCACCCCGAGCGGCCGATGCGCACGCGGCAAACCACCTGGTCGAGGCGCTGGGCCGCGCCGGGCTCCGGATGACGGGCCCGCGCCTCGCGGTGGCCGAACTGGTCGCGGCCCGCGCCGGGCACTTCACGGCCGCGGACCTCGTGGCGGACGGGCGGCAGCGGCATGCCGGAATCGGACGGGCGACGGTCTTCCGCGCCCTCGACCTGTTCACCTCGCTCAAGCTCGTCGAGCGCGTGGACCTGCCGGGCGGTGACCACGCCTACGTGGCCTGCGACCCGGTCCACCACCATCACGCAATCTGCACCGGCTGTGGCCGTTCCTCCGACGTGGACGACGCCGGCCTGACCGAGGTGCTGGCCGATATCGGCCGGCGGTCCGGCTTCCGCGTCACAGCCCACCGGCTCGAGATCTTCGGCCTCTGCACGGCCTGCCAGGCGAAGCCCGCATGACCATCCGTCCCGGGACCACGCCGTTGCGCGCCCGCGCGCGCCCTGGGCGCGAGCGCGGCGTGTTCCTCGGCCTTGCCCTGCTGGTTGCGGTGGTTGTCGGCGCCTGCGGCACGGGGACGACGCCGGCGGACGGCGGCGCCACCGCCGGAACCCTCCGCGTGGTCACCACGACGACGATCCTCGCCGACCTCGTCGCGCAGGTCGGCGGCGCGTACGTCCAGGTGGAGAGCATCGTCCCCAAGGGCGGCGAGGTGCACACGTTCGACCCCAGGCCGTCGAACATGCGGCGCCTCGCGCAGGCGGACGTGGTGTTCCTCAATGGGCTCGGCCTCGACGACTGGCTCGCGACTCTCGTGACCGATTCTGGGACGACCGCCCGGGTCGTGCGCCTGGGCGAGAACCTGCCGGGCGTGACCTACCTGGCCGGCACGTCGAAGGCCGGGGCGACCGTGAACCCGCACCTCTGGCTCGACGTCTCGTACGCGGCCAAGTACGTGGCGCGGATCGGCGAGACCCTGGCTGCAGCCGACCCGGCCCGCGCCACCGCCTACCGGGACCAGGCTGCGGCCTACGGCAGGACCCTCGCCGACCTGGACGCGGAGGTGCGCACGCGGATGGCCACGATCCCGGCGGCGAACCGCACGGTGATCTCGTTCCACGACGCCTTCCCGTACTTCGCCGCCGCGTACGGGCTCACCATCGACGGGACCATCGTGGATGCACCCGGGCAGGATCCAAGCGCGGCCCAGGTTGGGGCGCTGATCGGCGTGGTCCGCGACAAGGGGGTGAAGGCGATCTTCGCCGAGGCCCAGTTCAACGAGGCGCTCGCGCAGACCATCGCCAACGAGACCGGCGCCCGGGTCGTCTCCAGCCTGTACACCGACAGCACCGGCAACGCCCCCAAGGACACGTATGTCGGGATGATGCGCTGGAACGTCGCCCAGGTGCTCCAGGTGCTGGGCGCCCCCTGATCCGCGGCCTCCGGGACGGCACGATCACATCGCGGAGAGGGGCTGTGGCCCCCTGGAGTGCCGCTTCCGGAGGGGGTCCCGCCAGGGACCGGGACCTTTTGCGCCACACCGGTTGAAACCTTCGGGCGATGCGCGGCCTCGGAGCACTACCAGACCATACGAGGGTCCACATGCGATTCCGTCCGTCCCGCCACCGCGTCCCCTCCGTGCCGCCGCTCCGGGTGGGAGTTCCGGCATGCGCCTGAGCCCGGCCGCGTTCGTCATCCTGTGCGCGATCGCCATGCTGGTCGCCATCGGCGTCACGGGCCAGATCCTGCCGGCCACCGATCCGCGCACGGCCGAGCTCCGGCCCTGGGTCGCCTCCCGCGCCCTGGGCGTCACCGCCTACCTGCTGCTCTTCCTCGAGGTCGCCCTGGGGCTGATCCTCAGCCACCCGCTGAACTCGACCGCGTGGCGGAAGACCATGCAGGTGCTCCCGTGGCACGAGTTGCTCACGGTCTTCACCGGAGCCTTCCTGATCCTTCACGTCGCGCTGATCGTGATCGACCCGTACGCCAACGTCGGCATCCTCGGCGCGCTCGTGCCGGGCCTCTCCGCGTTCCGGCCGGTCGCCGTCACCCTCGGCACGGTCGCCCTCTATGCCCTGATCTTCACCGCGGCCACCGCCAAGTGGACCCGGCTGCTCCCGTCCGGGTGGTGGCTCAAGGTGCACCGCGTGGCAGCCCTGACGTTCCTGATGGCCTGGGCCCACGCCCTGCTGGCCGGCACCGACAGCGGCGCGCTGACCCCCCTGTACCTCGCAACCGGCCTGCCGATCCTGGCGGGCGTGGCGCATCGCTGGTGGACCGCCAGGGGCCGCCCGCAGCACGTCCTGCCCGAGGCCGGACCGTCCGAGACAACCATCCGCCGGCTCGGACCGGCGCCCGTCCTGGTGGAGGAGTCCTGATGTCGAGAGAAACGCTGAACCGCGTGGTGCGCCGGGCCCTCGTGCTCGCCGCCACCGGGGCGGTGATCGCCGTCGCGGTCGTCACCGTGCAGGTGGCCGCCGCCTGGCGTGCCGATGCCGCGCCGCTCGACACCGCCCCCGTGGCGATGTCGGCCATCAACACGGACATGCAGGCCGAGGTCGCGCGGACGGACGACCTCTCCAGCCAGATCGACGACGTCGCGAGCCAGCTGTCCACGTTGCAGGGCGCCGTCGTGACCGCGAACGACGCGGTTGCCAGCGACGCCGACAGCGCCGCGACGCTCGAGGCCCAGCTCGCCGAGGCCAAGACGAAGCTGGACAAGCTCCAGTCGCAGCTCAAGGGTGCGCAGGCACGCCTGGTCGCCCTGAACAAGGCCGCGGCTCGCCAGGCCGCCCTCAACGCGACGGCCAAGAGGAGCACTCCGGCCGTCGCCGCCGCTGGGGGCGACAATGGCAACTGAGCGCGTCCTGCCGGCCGTCGCCATCCCGGCGCCCGCCCGAACCCGTCACCTCCGCGAGGGTGTGGCGGAACCCATGGCCCGGCCCGCCCGGCCAGTGGTCCAGCGGAGGGAAGCGGTCCTCAACACCCCGGCCCGGGCCGGCATGCTGATCGGTGCCTCGGCGGCGATCTACGCGGTCAGCCTCACCGGCGTCTCCGTGATGCAGGCGGACTCGGACGCCGCGATCGCGGCCCGGCGCCAGCCGTACCTGGCAGCAGTGGCGTCCGTCCGTTCGGCCAACGACGTGCTGGAGGCCGCCGTCGTCAAGGCCAACGGCGAGGCCCAGGCGCTCGCCGGCCAGTACGCGACAGTGGGCCAGGACGTCGCCGGATACCAGGCCCGGCTCGACGAGCTCGCCAAGCTCGTTGCCCAGGTCCAGGGCTCGGCCGCGGCCCTGCCCACCCGGATCAGCCTGCCCACGGTCACCCTGCGGAGCGCCGGCTCCGGGAGCACCAAGGCGCCGGCCGCCAAGGCCACCACCAAGGCTTCGGGGGCGCCGTAACGTCAGGACGCCGGGGCACCGCCGCCGGGGAGGCCGCCACGACCGCGCACGGACCCGGATTCGAACCCGAACCCGTACCCGTACCCGGGTTCGAACCCGTACCCGGATTCGAACCCGGATTCGAACCCGAACCCGACGATCCTGACCGGGTCGTCGGGTTCTCGTCGCGTGCGCTGGGCTCCGCGCTCGAGCTCCAGATCCGACTCCCCGCCACGGGTGACGCCGCGGACCCCGGCGGGCGCGACGCCGCGACGCTTGCCTGGGGGCTGGTCCGGGAAGAGTTCGAGGAGGTCGATCGGGCGCTCTCGCGGTTCCGGGACGACAGCGAGCTGACGGCGCTGAACCGGCTCGCGGGGACCGGCCGTGTCGTGGCCGTGTCGTGGAGGCTGCGCACGATGATGGCGGCCGTCCACCGTGCCGGCCGCCTGACAGCCGGCCGGTTCGATGCGTCGGTGCTCGTGGACCTCGAGCGCCTCGGCGAGCGCGGTGCGCTGCTCGATCCCCGGGACGAGGGTGTCGCCGATGACGGCGCGCGGGTCGTCCGCCTTGTTCCACCGGGCACGCCGCGGGCATCGCTCGTTCACGCCCCGGCCGCTCCCCTCGACAGCGGTGGGATCGGGAAGGGGCTGGCCCTGCGCTGGGCATCTTCGGCGGCGATCCAGGCGCTCCCCGCGGGCGCGGGGATCCTCCTGGATACCGGCGGTGACATCACCAGCGCCGGGACGGCCCCGCCAGGCGGCTGGCGCGTCGGGATCGAGGATCCCGTCCTCCCCGGTCCTGAAGGCGAACCTCTGGCCGTCCTGGCCGTCGAGCGTGGCTCCGTGGCGACGTCCTCGGTCCGGGTCCGCAACTGGATCGCGCCCGATGGGCGACGGGTCCACCACCTGGTTGACCCCCGCACGGGGGGTCCCGCGAGGACCGGGCTGATCGCGGTCACGGTGGCCGCTCACGATCCGGCGTGGTCTGAAGTCTGGAGCAAGTCACTGTTCCTCGCAGGCAGGGACGGCATCGGGGGGGAGGCGCGGGCACGCGGCCTGGCGGCCTGGTGGGTGGACGACGCCGGACGCCTTGGGATGACCCCGGAGGCGCGGCTGTGCAGCGAGTGGGTGGCCGAGGCCCGCGTGGGCTGATGTGGACCGACGGGTGCCCGGCCGGGTCAGGCGGTCGGTGCCCCTGGGGGCGGGTCGCCGGCACCCCGGGCCGGCACCCGCGGCGCGGGCGTCTCCCCGAGGGCCGCCGTGAGCTCGTCCAGCGTCGGATATCCCTCGCGGGCTCCCGCCCGGGTCACCGAGATGCTCGCGGCCACGACAGCGCGCCGCGCCGCCTGCTCCAGGCTCAGCCCGCCCGCCAGCGCGGCCGCCAGCGCGCCGTTGAGGGCATCGCCGGCACCGGTTGCGTCGATCGCCTTCACCTTCGGCGCCTTGATGTCGATCGCCGGGCCGCCTCGCCGCACGAGCACCGCGCCGCTGGCGCCCAGGGAGACGAGCATCGCCTCCCCCGCGCCGGGCCCCTCGCTGGTGGTCTCGAGCAGCGTCCTCGCGGCCCGGATGGTCTCCTCGGCGCCAAGCGTGGCACGGCCCGACCGCCGTGCATCGTCCGCCACCAGGCGGGCCAGCTCCCCACGGTTGGGCGTCAGCACATCGGCCAGGCCGAGCACGGACCGGTCCAGCCCACCGGCCGGGGCGGGGTTGAGGATCGTCCACGCCCCGCCCTCGCGGCCCAGCCGGAGCGCCTCGCGGGCCGCCTCGGCCGGGATCTCGTGGTTGGTGAGGACCACGTCGCCCCTGTGCGGCGCCAGGCGCCCCAGGGCCGCCCGGACGTGGGCGGCGGTAAGGCCGGCGTTGGCGCCCGGCGCCACGGTGATCTGGTTCTCGGCCTTGGCGTCCACGATGATCAGCGCCACGCCGGTTGCCGTGTGGTCGAGCGTCACCAGTACGTCCGTGCCGACACCCTCGCGCGCCAGCGCAGCGCGCGCCTCGGCCCCGAACGCGTCGTCACCCAGGGCGGCCACCAGCATGACCGGCACGCCCAGGCGCGCCGCGGCCACCGCGAGGTTGCCGCCCTTGCCGCCGTGGAAGCGGCTGAACGTGCCACCCAGGACCGTCTCGCCGGGCGACGGAAGCCGTTCCGTCTGCACCACGAGATCGACGTTGACCGATCCGACGACCAGGACCCGACCGCTCATCGGATAGATGCCCCTTCCCCTGTCCGGCTACGACCCGGTGATGTACTCGCCACCGTCGACGCCGATGACCTCGCCGTTGATGAACTCCGTGCCCTCGCCGGACAACGCGAGGATCGTGTTTGCCACGTCCTGGGGCGTCGTCATGCGCCCGGTGGGGTTGCGCCGCGTGGCGGCTTCGATGATCGCGTCGTGCTCGGGGATCTTCATCAGCGCCGGGGTCATCGTGACGCCCGCGCGGATCGTGTTGGCCGTGATGCCCGTCCCCAGCCGCGCCAGTTCCATCGCCAGCTGCCGGGTGTGGGACTCCAGCGCCGCCTTGGCGGACGAGACGACGCCGTAGCTCGGCACGACACGGGTCGAGCCCTCGGACGTCATCGCGTAGATCTTGGAGCCCTTCTCCAGGAACCCGCCTCGCCACAGGTCCTGCACCCAGTAGACGAGGCTGTTGGCCATGACGTCCTGGGTCATCTCCATCTTCTTGCGGTCCACGCCGGCCTTCGGGTCACCGGGGAGGAACGGGACCAGCGAGCCGAACGCAAGTGAGTGCATGACGACACGCACGTACGGGTGCCGGCCCTCTGCACGCGAGCGGTCGAAGCGCTCCCGCAGGGTGGCCAGCGCCGCATGGCGCTTCTCGTCGTCGGCGGCGTTCATGTTGAGGTAGAGAGCCTCGGACCCGAGCGCGGCGATCTGCGCCTTCACGTCGTCGACGTGTGCGATCGCCGCCCGGAAGTCGAGGTGGATGCCGGCGATCCGGTAGCCGTTGGCGGCAAGGGCGAGCGCGGTGGCCTGGCCCATCCCGGAGGAGGCCCCAAGGATCAGGGCCCAGCGCTCGCGGTCGTCGGTCATCGTGCTCCTCCGGAAGTTGTCGGACCCGGCGGCAGGGGCATCGCCCGGGCGATGCGAGTCTAGCAGCGCCACCCCCGGACGACCTCCGGGGGCGTGCCGTTCCCACCCTGTCCCACCGGCCAGCAGGAAGGCGCCGCTGTGGGTGATGATGTCCCTGATCGACGCACAAGACGCCGACTCCGCGGAGTCCTGCTCGTGAACATCCCGGACCTCAGCAACTTCGACCCGCGGATCCTGTTGCTCCTCGTCCCGCTGCTGCTGCTCGAATTCGGGATGCTGGTGTTCGCCGTCTGGGACCTGCTCAAGATGGACCGACGGGTCCGGGGCGGGAGCAAGGGCATGTGGGCCCTGATCATCGTGTTCGTCAACATGATCGGCCCGATCCTGTACCTCCTCGTCGGGAGGGTGGAGGGACCGCCGGAGGACGAGGCGCCCGCCCCGGGCGCGATGCCCGGCTGGGGCAGCCCGCACGACCCGCCGATCGCGACGCCGGGAGCGCCGACGCCCGCGCGCCCGGCCACCACGGTCCCGGTGGTACCCGTCGCTCAGGTGATGCCCGCCGTCCCGGTCCAGGCCGTCGTACCGCCGGTCATGCCCACCCTGCGCGCCATGTCCGCCCCGGTTGGCCCACCGGCGATCCACATCGAGGCGCTCACCCGGCGCTACCCGGGGGTCCTCGCGCTCGACGCCCTGACGCTGGACGTGCCCGAAGGCTCGGTCTTCGGGCTGCTGGGTCCCAACGGCGCCGGCAAGACCACGACCCTGCGGTTGCTGGCCGGTCTCGGACGCCCGACGGCCGGGCAGGCGGTGGTGGCCGGAGTCCGCGTCTCGGCCGACGATCCGGCGGTCCGGCGCTCGATCGGGTTCTTGGAGCAGGATCCGCGGGCCTACGGCTGGATGACCGGACGCGAGCAGGTCCGCCTCCTCGGACGGCTGCATGGGATGGATGGCGCGGTCCTCGAGGGCGCCGTCGACGAAGCGCTGGCGCGGATGGACCTGACCGGGGCGGCGGACCGGCGGGCCGGGACGTACTCCGGCGGCATGCGCCAGCGGCTGGGCATTGCCGGCGCGCTCGTTCATCGGCCGCCGGTCCTCATCCTGGACGAACCCGTGAGCGCCCTGGACCCGGAGGGCCGGCGTGACGTGCTGGGACTGCTCGCCGACCTGCGTGGGGAGTCCACGGTGCTGTTCTCGACCCACGTGCTGGCCGACGTCGAGCGCATCTGCGACCGGGTCGGGATCCTGGACCATGGGCGCCTGATCGTGGAGGGACCGCTGGGCGACCTGCTGGACCGCTACGCGCTGCCGGTCTGGCGGATCGAGGCGGAGCCCGGCCAGGAGGCGGAGATCGAGGCGCTGGCCGCGCGGCTCCGCGGGCTTGCGTGGATCACGGCCGCCGCCGTCGACCACGGGCTGGTGACCGTGGCCGTCGCGGATCCGGCCGTCGCGGCGCGGGAGCTGCTGCAGATCGTCGGTGCGGCGGAGCTCGCCGTCGTCTCCGTGGCACGCGCCAGACCCACCCTGGAGGACGTGTTCCTCCGGTTGACCGGTGGACCGGAAGGGGTTGCGGCGTGAGCGGCTTCCGCATCCTGCTGCGGAAGGAGCTGCTGGAGGCGTGGCGGACGCGAAGGCTGCCGGTCGTTGCCGTGCTGTTCCTGGTCGTCGGGATCATCTCCCCGCTCACCGCCCGGTACCTCAACGAGATCCTGACCCTCGCCATGGGCGACCAGCTCCCGATCGCCCTGCCGGACCCCTCGGCGACGATGGCGCTCGAGCAGCTCCAGAAGAACCTCGGGCAGCTCGGTGCCCTGGCCGCGATCGCCCTCGCCATGGGGAGCGTCTCTGGCGAGCTGGACCGGGGGACCGCCGCGATGGTGCTGGCCCAGCCTGTGGGGCGGCCCGCGTTCCTGGCGGCGAAGCTGCTCGCGATCGCCGCCGTGCTCGGCATCTCCACGTTGCTGGCCTCAGCCGTGGCCTGGATCTACACCGCGATCCTGTTCGAGCCGCTCCCGGTCGATGGGTGGATGGCGATGACCGCTCTTTCGTGGCTGGCGCTGACGGCGTGGGCGGCGCTGACGTTCCTCGCGTCGGCCGCCACGGGATCCACGATGGCCTCGGCCGGGCTCGGGTTCGTTGCGCTCATCGGGTTCAGCCTGATCGCGATCGTGCCGGCGATCGATCGGTTCCTGCCAACCGGCCTGGCGGTCCCGGCCATCGCGCTGGCGGCGGGGAACACGGCCGGGCTGGACGGCGCACGCCTGGCGACCGCGGTGGCCGGCTCGCTGGTGCTGGTGGCTGCCTGCCTCGTCGGGGCGATTGCGGCGTTCCGGCGCCGGGAGCTGTAGCGGCGCTGGCTGTCGTCCCGTGACCGCGGGACCCCGTCCGTCGACCCCGGAATCGAGAACGGCGCCGTTGGGGGCGCCGTCCGGGATCGCGCGGGGTGCCGGGACCAGCCCGGCCGGGCGTCAGGCGCGGGCCTGGCGCTCCAGGCGGCGCTGGAAGCGCTCGACCTGGCCGGCAGTATCGATGATGTTCTGCTTGCCCGTGTAGAACGGGTGGCAGTTACCGCAGACGTCCACGCGCAGCTCCTCGCGGGTGGAGCCAAGCTCGAAGTCAATACCGCACGAGCCGCAGTGGACCTTCGCCTGGTAGTACTTGGGATGGGTGCTGGGCTTCACGAGGGCTCCTCAGGCGCCGTCCGATCGGGGCATGCCCGCCGGTGGTCGCCGCTGTGGGTCGGTGCGGTCTAGGCCTCGGCCGCGGCCGGCTCGGCCGCAACCGGGATCACGCGGACGCGCTTCTTGTCGCGGGTCTCGTGCTCGAAGCGCACCCTCCCGTCGACCTTGGCGAAGATCGTGTAGTCGTGGCCGAGCCCGGCGCCCTCGCCCGCCTTGAAGGTCATCCCCCGCTGGCGGACGATGATCGACCCGGACCGCACCAGCTGGCCGTCACCAGCCTTGACGCCGAGTCGCTGGCCGGCGCTGTCGCGGCCGTTCTTGACGCTGCCGCCTGCCTTCTTGTGCGCCATCGCCTACTCGTCCTTCTTCGTGCGGGTCCGCTTGGGCGGCGCCGCGTCGGGGGTGCTGCTGTCGGTTGAGCCAACCTCCTCGTGGGCATCGGCCTCAGCCACGTTCCGCCGGACCACGTCCAGCGCGCGGACAACGCCGGCCTTGCTCGAGAAGCCCTGCTCCGCGATCGCCAGGAGCTCGCCGTTGCCGGCTCGCAGGCGCCAGCGCCAGTGGCCGGACTTGTCCTCGAAGATCTCGAAGCCCTTCACCGTCTTCGTCTCGCCGCCATCCTCGGCCGGGACGATCTCCTCGTGGCCCTCGGCCTCAGCGGTATTCCGCCGGACGACGTCGAGGGCGCGGACGACGCCGGCCTTGGTCGTGAAGCCCTGCTCCGACATGGCGACGAGCTCGCTATTGCGGGCACGCAGGCGCCAGCGCCAGTGGCCAGCCTTGTCCTCGAAGATCTCGAAGGCCCTCGACGATTTCGCCTCAGTCGCATCCGCCTCGGGTGTCGCAACCTCGGGTGTCGCAACCCCGACCGCGGTGGCGGCCGCAAGCTTCGCGGCGAGGGCCGCGTCCTCGGCCGCCTGGCGGGCAGCGGCTTCTTCGAGCTTCTTGCGCTCGTCGGCCTTCGCGCTCGCCGGCTTCTCGATGCCTGCTGCGGCGCTCTTGCCGTTGAAGCGGATATCGGCGATCCGGAGCACCGTCAGGTCCTGGCGGTGACCCTTCTTCACGCGACGGCGCGCCTTCGGGCGGTACTTGAACGCGATGACCTTGTCACCACGGGTCTGGCCAACGACGTCGGCTTCGACGGCTGCACCGTCCAGGACGGGGGTGCCAACGGCGGCCTCGGCTCCGTCGACGACAAGGAGCACTCGCTCCAGCGTGATCGACTGGCCCGGCTCGACGTCGAGCAGCTCCACTTCGAGTTCGGTTCCGACCTCGACGCGGTACTGCTTTCCGCCGGTCTCGATGACTGCGTACATGGGTCCTCAGGGAGTTGACGGGATTGCGCCCGCAGGTGCACGACACGAAGAAGCCCCCGGCTTCCCGGGGCGCGAAGTGGGAGTGTACGGCTCGAGGGAAGACGCGTCAAATGGATGGAGCCGCGCTCCCGGCGCCCCCGGTGGACCGCGTTGGAGGGCCCGCCGCCGATCGACGACTCAGGTCGCCAGCTCGCCGGTCAGCCACAGCCGTTCGCGGACCGGATGGACGAGCTCAATCGGAGATTGCTCGACCGAGCCGGCGAACGTGCTAGCGGAGAGAGCGTCGGCAAGGGCGGCAACCACCTCCTCGGCTCGGCCGCTGCCCTCGTCCTGTGAATGTCGCAGGCGCATCCACATCTCCACTCCCCGTGCCACCGCCGGCTGGCTCGGTTCCGCGGCGGGCACGGCCGAGGCGGTTGCGCACACCTGGGCCCCAGCCGTCAGCGCGGCTCCGGCCCGCACCTCCGGCATGCCCAGCGGCACGTCTCCAAGGTCGTGCAGGTCGTGCACCCGCAAATCGGTCAGCAGCGGCCGCAGGTCGTAGCGCACGACCTTGTCCTCACGCCGCCTCTCTCGCGGGAGCCGCTCCGCCGCCAGCAACGTCCGAATGCCTTCTTCGGCCGCCTCACTCTCGACGCCCAGCAGAATCAACCGATAGTCCGCGGCCACGAGTTGCGGCGCCAGGGCCGGCGCCCCAACCCATTCGTCGTGCAGATCCACGACCCGGTATCCGCGCGGCATTCCGGCCGCCAACCGAGCGCGGAGGTCGTGCGAGGTCAGTCGCTCGGCCAGAAAGAGATCGGCCAGCTCGTGCTCTGCCAGCATTCCGAGTGGCAGGGGCGCCGCGAAGACGACGCGAGGCCTCGGGCTGAAGCCCTCGCTGGTGGCGACCGGAATGCTGCCACGGCGAAAGGCCCGCTCCCACAGCTTGACGGCGTCGAGATGCGACAGGAATCGTGCCTCTTCGTCACGGGCGAAGACGAGGCGCCAGCGCTGAATGGACTCGCTCATGGCGAGCGAGTGGTCGCCGCGTCGGAGGAGACGGCAACGATTTCCGACTTGGATCGGCGGCCTCCAAGCGGCGCTCGATCATTCGACTTGGGCTTCTGCCCCCAGCGGTCGACCACGACTTCAGCCGTCGTCGCCTGGACCAGCAGGGTAAAGACGACCACTCCGAACGTGATCCCCTGCACCTGGACGCGGTTCGGGAAGTCGGCCGGGAGCGATAGGGCGAGCGCGGTCGAGACGGCGCCGCGGAGGCCCGACCAGAAGATGACGTGAAGCCAGCCCAGGGGCAGCTCCCCGTCGTTGCGGGCATCGGAGCGGCGCCGCGGCCGCCCGGGCCCGGCCGCTCCGGACCCCACCGATGGACCGGCAAGCGCCAATTGCCCGACCCGCAGCCGCCCGGCCCGGAGCCGAGCGAGCGAACGCCTCCAGAGTGCCGGGCCTGCGGCGCGTCGCCGGTCAAACCTGCGGCTTGCCAGCCGCCAGCCGCCAAGCAGGCCGTAAACGATGATCGCGCGCCCCACCAGCGCCGCCCCGACAGCCCATGCGATCGGGCCCGCAGCCGCGAGCAACGCGTTGGCGCTGATCGCGAATCCGATCAACAAGAAGACGAGAGCCGTGGCGAGGAAACTCACAAACTCCCAGACCGTGTCGAGCGCCTCCTCCGTTCGCTCGGACAAGCCAAGCCGCCGACCGTAATTGCCCAGCACTATGCCTGCGACTGCAGTGGCGATGACACCGGATAGGTGGACGGCGTCGGCGGCCAGGTACGTGCCATAGGCGAGCACGACCGACAGGCTGATCTCGATGAGGTGGTCGCCGACGTTCGGGAGAACGCGCGACGCCACGAAACCAGTGGCCGCGCCGATGGCGGTGCTCGCGACAGCCACCCAAACGAACGTCATGCCCGCCTGGACAGGGCTCACCGGATGCGACACGAAATCGACGGCAATGGCGAAGATGACGATGCCCGTCCCATCGTTGAAGACGCTCTCCGCTTCGATGAGCGTCGCGAGCCGCCGTGGCGTGCGGAGCCGTTTGAACGTGGCGATGACCGCGGCCGGGTCCGTTGCGGAGAGCATCGCCCCGACGACGAAGGCCTGCGGCAGCGGCATGCCCGCGCCGAGCGCCAGTGCCGCCGCGACCAACGCGGCGCTGATCAGGACGCCCGGACCGGCAAGCAGAGCCACTCCCGCGAGGGCCGGTCGGAGCTTGCCGAAGTCGGTCTGGTAAGACGCCTCGAAGATGAGAGCCGGCAGCAAGACAACGAGAACCAGTTGGGGCGTGATCTGGGCCTTCAGGGGCTCGGCGACTGAGGCCGCCATGCCCACCGCCACGAGCGCCACCGTATACGGCAGATTGATGCGCCGCGCCACCATCGTCACGAAGGCGGCGACGCCGACGAGGACCACGAAGAGTCGAATCAGTTCGAGTGTCGCTTCGCCCGGATCGACCGGGACTGCAGGGCTCAACCCATAGACTCGCCGCCGGCCGCCTCCACCAGCGACGCAAGACCGCGAAGTCCTGCGCTCTCCGACTCCACGTCAACTCCCATCAGATCGTATGGCCACATGCATTCGGAACTGGCCGGATCGCCACGCCGGGGACCTCCCGGGGGCCCTACGTATCGCCACTGCGGACCGGCTCCGCTGCCGTCTTCGCTCCCTTCGGCCCGCAGCAGCAGATGCCTGGGACCTTGCTCTCCGGTGTCGCACCGGAATCCTGTGGCCGCTGTGGCGCCACAGTTGTAGCACGGACCCCAGTGGCAGTCAGCCAGCGTCTTGCCGGCCAGGGCCCTGGCTCGCTCTTGGGCCAGGAATTCCCCCGTCACGCGGCCGCCCAGGTGGCTCCAGGGCAAAGTCTCGCCCATCGGGATGTCCCGCTGCGCGTACCACGCCGGGTCGAGCCCTTCCTCCGCGAAAGCTTCGAACCAGAGGTCGGGGCGAAAGTGCTCGTCCCAGGCGTCGAATCGCGCCCCCTTGCGCCAGGCCCGGCGGATAACGGCGTTGAGTCGCCGGTCGCCCTTCCCCAGCGCCGCCTCGAGCAGTGAGCTCTGCGGGTCGTGCCAGGAGAGGATGAGGCCCTTGCCGTGTAGCGCCTTCTGCAGCGCCTCGACCTTGAGCATGATTTCCCCTGCGGAATCCTGACCGTCCCACTGGAACGGAGTCAGGACTTTAGGCACGAAGGTCGAAACGCTGACCTTGATCTGGGCCTTGTGACCGTGGCGGCGCCTGCCTATCTCCATCGCGCGCCGGCAGATCGACGCGATCGCGAGCACGTCCTCCATCGTTTCGCCCGGCAACCCGATCATGAAGTAGAGCTTGAGCGAGCTCCAGCCGCTGGCGAAGGCAAGCTCGGCACAGCGCGCTATCTCCTCGTCGGAAACGCCCTTGTTTATGACATCCCGCATCCGCTGGCTGCCGGCTTCGGGCGCGAAGGTGAATCCGGAGCGGCGGCCACCGCCGATCGCCTGAATTAGCTCGACCGTGAAAGCGTCGACGCGCGTACTCGGCAGCGAGACCGTCACGTCGGGACGGCTCGAATGGAGAGCGCTCGCGACTTCCTTGATGTACGTGTAGTCGGCGGTCGAAAGGCTGGTCAGGCCGATCTCCTCGTACCCGGTCGAACGAAGGATCGCCTCGGCGGCTTCGATCGCGACGTCCGGGGCCCGCTCCCGAAGGGGTCGGTACTGCATCCCGGCCTGGCAGAAGCGGCAGCCTCGGGTGCAGCCGCGCATGACTTCGATCTGAGCTCGGTCGAAGACGATGCCGATGTTTGGGACGAGCTGGCGGATACCGTGAACCTTGGTTTCGAAGTCGGCCGCGATCCTCCCTGCGATTGCGGCCGGCGCCGCGGGGTCCAGGCGTTCGATCGCGGCAATGCTGCCGTCGGAGTTGTATGTGGGAGCGTAGAGGGAAGGCACGTATACGCCCGGGATCGCCGCTAGAGCTCGCAAGGCCGCGGCCCGGCTCAGGCCCCGGCGCCACTGGCCGTTCGGAGCGCGCTCGCGACGGTGCCAACCGAGGCGTTCCAGCACGTCGCTGATCTCGAGCACAACCTCCTCGCCCTCGCCCAGGACCACGGCGTCGAGGAAGTCGCTGATCGGTTCGGGGTTCAGAACCGACGACCCTCCTGCGATGACGAGCGGATCCGAGTCCGCGCGCTCATTCGTCGTCAGACCAATGTGCCCGAGTTCGAGCATGACCAGCACGTTCGCGTAGGTCAGCTCGTAGCCGAGGCTGAAACCTATGACGTCGAAATCGCCAAGCGCCCTTCGGGTCTCGAGGCTCCACAGCGGGAGGTCCCGAGCGCGCAACCCAGCCTGGAGGTCCACGTCGGGAGCGAAACATCGTTCGGCCAGGCGATCGGGATGATCGTTGAGCACTTCGTACAGGATCCGCAGGCCAAGGTTGCTCATCCCGATCTCATACAGGTCGGGGTAGGCGAAGCACCACTTCATCGCGACGCCGGACCACTCCTTGGCCACGGAATTCCACTCGCCGCCGGCATACCGCCCGGGTTTGCGGACACGGGCCAGCATCCGCTCGACCGCTAGAGCGGGGAGTGGCTCAGGAGCGTAGCGAGTCTGCAAGACCGGGGACATCGCTCGTGCGCTGCGGATTCCGATTCGGCGGGGAGCCGGGAGCGGCGGGGGCCGAGTCTACGCGTCCGGCCGAGCTGTGACAACGGGCGGGAGGATCCGCCCATTGCGCGACCCACTCATGGCGACCCGTCTACCCTGGCATCGGGCGCCCCCGTGATCCCCCGACTCGGGCGTAGCATTGGGCTCCCTCGTGCCACTCCCGACCGCGAGTGCCGGTCAGACGAGCGCTACCACTCCGGTTTCTCGCGTCTTATGTTGGCCCCCTGGAGTATCCCCAAACCCAGGGCCAGGCTGACCAGGGAAGCGCCGCCGTACGTTACGAACGGCAGCGGAATGCCGGTGATCGGGAGGAGCCCGATGACCATCCCCACGTTGACGATCACCTGGAAGAGGATCATCGATGCCAGGCCGGACGCGACGAGCATCGCGAAATGGTCGCTCGAGCGCCATGCCGAAAGTAGAATCCGCCACAGGAGAGCCACGAACAACAACAAGACCACGACGGCGCCGACGAATCCAAGCTCCTCGGCGAGGACGGCCCAGACGAAGTCCGATTGCCCCACCGGCAGATAGACGTTCCCGTTGGTGAGGCCTTTGCCCCATATGCCACCGGCGGCCACGGCCAACTTCGCCTGCACGAGCTGGAAGCCGGCTCCTTGAGGAGAGGCTTCCGGGTTGAGGAGCGCAAGCAGTCGCGCCTGCTGGTAGTACTGGAGGTGCGTCCACACAATCGGGATTGCTGCAACAACTGCCCCCGCCATCGTCCCAAGCCAGAAGAGACTGGCCTCGGCCATGAAGAGCATTCCGGCGAGTGTCGCAACGATCACGAGAGAAGTGCCCAGGTCCGGCTGCAGCATGACCAGAACCCAGGGCGGCGCCAGCACGATCGCTGCGCCGATGATCGTCCAGACGGACTTGATGCTGTTCTGGCGACTGGCAAGGTAACCGGCGAACACAATGATCATCAGGATCTTCGCGAGCTCGCTGAACTGGAATTGGAAGTCAAAGACCGAGAACCAGCGGGCGGACCCCGCCGCGTCCCCCACGCCCTTCCCGAAACGCAGCGTCAAGCCCAGAAGAAGAACGTTCACGAGATAGATGGGCCAGGTGAATGATCGCAGCCACTTGTAGTCGAACGCCGTCGCAATCGCGTAGACCACGGCCGCTAGGACCGCCCACATAAGGGTGCGCACGAACAGCGACGTGGGCGAGAGAGTCGTATGAGTGGTTCCTACGCTGTTGCTGTAGGCCATCACGAGGCCGAAGCACGTCAGCAGAACGGCGTAGGTCGTGAGCTGGAAGTCATAGTTACGCCAGGCCACCGAAGCGGACCGCGAAGCCCAGCTCTGGATTTTGAATGGCTCGGCTCGAAGGATCCCCATCAGTCGGATGCCACCATCAATTGTTATTGGCCGAGAAGTAATTATTCGTCGTATTGAAGGCCCACATGTTTAGGTGCCCTGGGGTCGAACTGCTGGTCGGGTCACCCTTGAGGCCATAGTGAAGCATCATGTAGTACTTGGCTATTTCCGTCGCTACGTTGCCTTCCGTGTCGGCTCCGTACACGAAGGCCACGACGGCAAGTTGAGAGTCAGTTGTCGAGAAATCCCCGCCGTATGGGTCGCCGGGTGTGTACCCTACGAACCATTCGTGATACGGCAACACGCCATATTTGTTAGGGATGCCGAACTCCGCGGTGCCCGTCTTGCCTGCCACCTTTACCGGAAGGTCGACAAGGTTTTGCGTGTGCTGACTGGTAACAACGTCGCGAGTCCCCATGCGCATCGTCAGCAGGGTCTGCTGAGAAGCCGGTAGCTTGGATATGACCTTCGGCTGTATCTGCTGGACTACGTTGCCGTGAGCGTCTCTGATCGCGCTCACCACGTGGGGCTCATATAGTGTGCCCCCGTTGGCGAGTGCGCTGTAGGCGTTTACCAGTTGCATTGGCGTTACGGCGTCGAAGCCCTGCCCGATCCCTGCGTATAGGAGCTCTCCGGGGTATAGCGCCCGCCCGATCGTGGAGGCCGCCCACTGGGCGGTCGGCACGATCCCGGTTGCCTCACCCGGCAGATCGATCCCGGTCGGACTTCCAAACCCGTAGTTCTGGGCCCAAGTGGTCAATGTGTCGAGTCCCACCATCTGGGCCAGCTGATAAAAGAAGGTGTCGCTCGAGGCGCCGAGCCCCTGGACCACATTGAGGGCTCCGAAACCCTGTTTATTCCAGTCCCAGAACCTGTAACCGCCGATCTGCACGTACGGCCTGGTCTCGATCGTAGAGGTGGGGGTTATCTTCCCCGACTGCAGCCCCGCAGTTCCCGTGACTAGCTTGAAAGTGGACCCCGGGGCGTATTGCTCGCTGATGGCTTTGTTTACCAGCGGCTGGTTGGGGTCGTTGCTCAGCTTCTTATAGTCGGCCTCGCTGATACCGTTGGCGAACACCTGGTCGTCGTACGTCGGGAGGCTCGCCATCGCCACGATCTGACCGTTCTGTGGGTTCTCGGCTATCAGAACGCCCTTTGTTACGTGGGCTTTGGAGAGCCCGAACTGCAGCGCCTGCATTGCGTACTGCTGTTCACGTGAGTCGATGCTGAGCTGGATCGACTCGCCGGGAACCTCAGGCGTGTTCGAGGAAGCGGCGCCGGGAATAGGACGGCCGGCAGCGTCGACACTGACCGTTGATTCACCGTACTGGCCTCTGAGTTGTTGCTCGTACGATTCTTCGAGCCCGGCCTGGCCGATGGAGTCGTCCGGCAAGTAGCCCTGGTTCTTCAGCTGCGCGTACTGCGGGGCCGTCAGGCGACCTGTGTAGCCCACGAGCTGACCGAAGAGCTGGCCCTCCGTGTACTGCCGGCTCGTTTCGAGCTCAACCTCGACTCCCGGCAGGGCACTCGGGTTCTCCTGGATCACTCTGGCAACGTCCGCCGAGATGTTGTTTGCCACTTTCACCGGATCGTAGAGCGAGCCGGTTGCTGTATCGATCCGAGTCAAGA
>DATCGK010000302.1:0-2416 GCA_036508975.1 Candidatus Limnocylindrales bacterium | reverse complement strand
ATCCGACTCGCTCGAGACGAACCGAGTCCCGGCCTCGAGATCGGCAAGGTCGACGGAACGTTGGTCCGGGACGGTCGCCGGCCGCCCCAGGAGATACCCCTGCGCCGCCCCCACCGGGAGCGCCCGGATGAGCCGGAGCTGGGCGGGCGTCTCCACCCCCTCGGCGATCACCATCGCGCCCCAGCGGGCGGCCAGGTCGGCGAGCGAGCGGACGACTTCCAGCGAGGTTTCCCGCCGGACGCCCTCCTGGACCAGGCTGAGGTCCAGCTTGACGATGTCGAAGTGGATCTGGCTGAGCAGCCGAAGGCCGGCGTTGCCCGCGCCGACGTCGTCCGCGGCGAGCCGGACCCCGGTTGCCTGGAGCCGGCCGAGGACCCGGCGCAGCCGGTCGACGTCCCGGACCGCGTCCCGCTCGGTGAGTTCGACGATCACCTGTCCTGGCTCCCAGCCTGCCACGGCGAGCCTGGCGAGGAACCGCTCGGGCGCGAACTCGGGCGTCTCGAGTGTTCGTGGCGAGAGGTTGAGGCTGAGCCCGATCCGTCGGTCGATGTTCCGGGCCCCTTCGAAAACGGCCGAGACGCACGCCAGGTCCAGCTCGTACGTCCGACCCGATGCTTCGGCCGCCTGGAACAGCACGCCCGGATCGCGGAACGGCGTGCCGTCGGGCAGCCGGGTGAGCCCCTCGAACGCGAGGACCTCGCCGTTCCGGAGGTCGATGATCGGCTGGTAGACGGGCCGCAGGCCCCCGCCCCTGAGCACGTCGGCGACCGCAGCCGAGCGCTCGGTGATCACGCGGACATCGACCGTGGCCTGGCTCGTCGCCGGATCGTAGACGTGGACCAGGCATCGCCCGTCGCGCTTCGCCCGATAGAGAGCGTCGTCCGCCTGGCTGTAGAGCTGGTCCCGGCTCGTGCCGAAGGACGGCGCCGACGTGAGCCCGCCGGAGAATGCGAAGCCGCGCGGGAAGGCCCCGCTCGATCGCGGCTCGACGCACCCGGCGAGCAGCCGGTTCGCGACGATCCTCGCGTTCTCGGCGTCCGTCTGCGGCATGAGGACCGCGAACTCGTCGCCCCCGATGCGGAACGCCCGGTCGGACGCCCGAAGGCGCGACCGGAGGATGCGGCCCGTCTCGACGAGCAGGTCGTCTCCGACGGCATGGCCGGCCGAGTCATTGACGGTCTTGAAGTCGTCGATGTCAATGAGCAGGAGGGCGACGTCCATCCTGTGCCGGGTGGAGAGGGCGAGCAGCGCCTCGAACTCGTCCTGGAAGGCGCGGTGGTTGGCGAGCCCCGTGAGCGAATCCTGCAGGGCGTGGCTCCGGGCCGACTCGTAGAGGACGCCGAGGTTCTGGCGCGAGGCGGCGAGCTGCTCGGCCGGGCGGATGACCTGGCGAGTCATCCAGGCGACCAGGACGATCGAGAGCGCGAACGCGACCCCAAGCGCGACGCCCGGCAGCGGCACGGCGCGGAGCAGGCTGGCGAAGGCCGGTCCGACACCCGGGATCCCCAGGGCGACGATCGCGCCGCCGATGAACAGGGCGACGACGAACGTCGCGCCGACGACGAGCACGATCCGGACGCGCATGAGAGCGAGCTCGGGCACGGGACCGCCTTCGAGCGGGGGGGCCGCGGAAATCGCGGTGGGATCGGTAGGCACAGGGTCACTCTCGAACGAACATCCGGACCCGGGGCTCGGATCCACTCGCGGAGTTTCCGCAAGTCCGGTGCGCCGAGGCAACGCACCATTCGTCCTGCCGGCGGGGGGACCATGGTCCCGCGGCTGCGTGCGTCCGGCGGTCCGGCGTCCCCTCGCGGCTACGACCGCGACGCGCGCGACTGCGGCCGGTCCCAGCGATGCTCGCGGAGCGCCGCGAGGAGCGCCGCCGGCAGGGGGCCGCTCGCCGCCGCCGCGATGTTCGCCTCGAGGTGCTCCAGCCTGCGAGTGCCCGGGATCACGGTCGTCACGTCAGGGCTGGAGAGGATGAAGCGGAGCGCCAGCTGGGCCATCGTCTGGCCCTCGGGCACGAGCGGTCGGAGTCCTTCGACCCTGGGAATCGTTGCCTCGAGGTTGGCCCGGCCGAAGTAGCTGTTCCGCCAGTCGGCCTCGGGCCAGCGGCTCTCGAGCGTGAGCGTGTCGGCCAGACTCCCCTCGTCGAGCGGAACGCGAGCGATCACCTCCACGCCCAGCTCGCGGCAGAGCGGGAACAGCTCGTCCTCGGGCGCCTGGTCGAAGATGTTGTAGACGACCTGGACGGCATCGATCCGGCCGGTCCGGAGGGTGCGCAGCACGTTCGCCGGCTCGCGGCGGTTCACGCTGATGCCGACGAGCCCGACCAGCCCGTCGCGCTTGAGCTGATCCGCGGCCAGCTGCCAGCCCTCGTCGTCGGCCCACTCGTCCTGCCAGACGTGGAACTGGA
>DATCGK010000301.1:0-2596 GCA_036508975.1 Candidatus Limnocylindrales bacterium | reverse complement strand
GGTCGAGGCGCTGCTGCTTCTCGGTGCACTCACCCTGACCACCGTGACCGGTCGCACACTCACGGTCGCGGGCGCCCTCCCTGCGGCCGATCAGACGCCGCCACTCTGAACTGCGTTCGAATACACGACGGTGAGGTCGGCTTGTTCCTGCACCATGGCACGATCAGGGGCGGTCTCAAGGTGTGGGGGCTTCCGGCGCGGAATCCGCGTCCACCCCTGTACCCTGTCGCCATGGCGCCTGACCGCTCGCCCCGAGGCCCGCGCCGCCAGACCGCCGTACGACGCCTCGCCACGCTGCTCGGGTTAGGGCTTGTCCTGCTCGCGGCCGGCATCGGCTCCATCGATAGACCGGGCGGTCCGCTGCGGATGCTGTGGTTCGGCGCCGTGGCCGCGGCCGCCGATCCGGGCGTGTCTCCGGTCCCGACGGCGAACCCGACCCCGTCGCCGGCACCAACGCCCACTCCGGTTCCCACCCCGATCCCGGCCGCCGCACTCCAGGCTCGCCTGAACGCCCTCCGCGTGCAATACCACGTGCCGGGCGTGTCGGTGACGATCATCTGGCCGGACGGCCGGAGCTGGACCGGCGTGAACGGCTGGGCCGACGTGAAGGGACATGTGCCGGTCGCCTCGGGCACGGCGTTCTCGGTCGGCAGCGTCTCGAAGACGTTTCTGGCCGCCCTGATCCTCCAGCTCGCAGACGAGAACCGGCTGTCGCTCGACGATCCGGTGGTTCGGTGGCTGCCGACGGCGCGCGTGCGGAGCGGCGTGACGATCCGCGAACTGCTCGACCATACGAGCGGCCTGTACGACTTCTTCTCGAATCCGACGATCGACGCGGCGATCCTCGGCGACAAGCGGCGTGTCTGGACGCCGGCCAAGGCTCTGGGCTACATGCGGTCCCCGTACTGCCCAGCCGGCACGTGCTGGCACTACTCGAACTCGAACTACGTGCTCCTCGGTGAGGTCGTGCAGCAGGTCACGGGCAACTCGGTGGCGACGGAGCTGCGGCGCCGATTCTTCGAGCCGCTGCACCTGACCCGGACCTTCGTCCAGGGTGAGGAGGCGCGACGGGGAACCGTGGCGACCTCGTACCAGGTCCTCGGCCTGGGTTCGGGCATCCGAACCGCAAGCCAATCCGACGGCACGGCGATCTCGCCGTTCACGTCCGTCGTGACGGCCGCGGGGAGTGCCGGCGCGATCGCGGCGAGCTCGCGCGACCTCGCCGTCTGGGCGCGCCGCCTGTATGGCGGGGCAGTCCTGCGCCCGGACTCGCTCGTCGCGATGCTCGATGTCTCGCAGAGCCTCATCGCCGGGTCGGCTGTCGCGTACGGCCTGGGGGCGGAGGAGGTCTGGCTGGGCGGTCGGCGGACGGTGGGCCACAACGGGCGGCTCATCGGTGCCGGGGCAGCGATGCGCTACCTGCCGGACTCGGGGTTCAGCATTGCCGTCGTGACGAACCAGGACCGGGTGGGCCCGGACCTCTTCGCGGCAGCCCTCCTGGACATCGCGTTCCCGTTGCCGCCGCCCCCGCCCACACCTTCACCGTCACCCACACCGGTCCCGCCACCGACCTCACCCTGAACGATCCTCGAGGATCGGCGCGGTACCAGCGGCGCCTGCGTCATTCGGAGTCACTTGGAGCAGGTGCGGTAGTCTCCGGGCAACAGCAGTTCGGAGCCGGAGGCGGACCCACTCGGGGGCCGGCACCACCGCCCCATGCCGCATTTGAACGTGAGGCAAGGCCATGGCCGCAACCGCGTCGACAATGCTCCCGCTGGGCACCACCACCCCGGGTTTCCACCTGCCCGACTCCACGGGACGCCTCGTCTCGAAGGATGACTTCGCGGGCCGCCCCGCACTGTTGGTCATGTTCCTGTGCAACCACTGCCCCTACGTGAAGCACGTCGCGGAGGAAGTGGTCCGTGTTGCCAGGGAGTACCAGGCACGGGGTGTGGCGGTCGTCGCGATCAGCAGCAACGACGTCGCGCAGTACCCCGAGGACGGCCCGGCACAGATGGCCGAGGTGGCGGCCGCCATGGGGGCCACGTTCCCCTACCTGTACGACGAGGCACAGGACGTGGCGAAGGCCTATCACGCCGCATGCACGCCGGACTTCTTCCTCTTCAGTGCCGACCGCAGGCTCGCCTATCGGGGCCAGCTCGACGGCGCCCGCCCGGGCAACGACGTCCCGGTGAGCGGGCACGACCTCCGTGCCGCCCTCGATGCAGTCCTGTCCGACAAGCCCGCGCCCGAGCCCCAACTCCCTAGCCTCGGTTGCAACATCAAGTGGAAGCCGGGCAACGAGCCTGACTACGTCGCGCCCGGACACGCGGCAGCTGGCTCGTAGGCGGAGGTAGGCACGCCGATCCAGCCGCACACGTCACCGCGACCGCGCCCGAACCGCCCACGATCCGTTCATCGTGTCGCTGCGCGTTGAGCTGGTGGTTCAACTCTCTGCGTCGCCTGTTTGCCGCAACCGGACCCCGCATTGCGCCTCGTGAGCGGCGTTCGTGGTGATTCGTGCCTCGGCTTGATACCCTTCGCCAACATCTGATCGCGGAAGGGTCGAATGATCTGCTCAAAGTGCGGAACCAAG
>DATCGK010000300.1:0-2942 GCA_036508975.1 Candidatus Limnocylindrales bacterium | reverse complement strand
TGTGCCGTCCACGGTGAAGGACCCGGTGCGGGTCGCGGTGGCGTTGCCCCAGCTGTCGCGGGCACGGAGGGTCCAGGCGTAGTCCCCGTCCGGGACCAGGGCGCCCCCACTCGTGCGCAGGTCCCACGTGAACCGGACGATGTCGCCACTGGCCGACACGGACCGGACCGTCTTCCCGGCCGCGTTCTTGACGACCAGGCTGACCGCGGCCACCTCGGACACCCGAACGGCCACCACCATCGTGTCGTTGATCCCGTCGGCGTTGGGCGAGAGCATCGTCCCCTGGTCGAGGGTCCACACCGTGGGATGGGCGCTGTCGCGCGGCGCAATCCCGGCGGCGCGGACGAAGCCGGACGCGGTGCCACCGATGACGGTGATGCCGAAGACGCGCGTGCCGTCCGCCATGGGAGCGGCCTCGGCCGTGAGCCGGAGGCGGGTCGCCTTGGCCAGCGTGGAGTCCGGCGCCGCCGCGGGGTCTGCCGCGGCCTCGGCGGTGGCGAAACGCCCGGTGCCCGTTGCGCCCGTCACCTCTGCCGCGCCCGGGACGACGAAGTCGGCCGGGGAGGTCCCGGTAGCGGGTGGCACCGTCCCGGTGACGACGTTCGCGGTCAGGCCGAGGTCACCCACGACCGAGCGGTAGAACCCGGAGGGGGTGGTGGTGTCGGGATCCATCTCGAACCGCAGGCCGGGCGTCCGCTGCGAGGCATATGGCCCCCGGACGTGGCCGTGGCGGCTGGGCGCCGCACGGAAGACCTGGTCCATCGTCCGGCTGGTCGTGAACAGCTGGCGGATGTAGTCGGCGGCTGGATGGCTGGGGTGACCCTCGGCGAACACTGCCCGGGCACCGGCGGCGATGAAGCCGGCCCCGTAGTTGTCCACCCGCAGGCGCGCATCGGCGAACGTCCCGGTTGCGAGGCCGGGCTGGGTATTGCCGGATGCGTAGCAGAGGTGGTACAGGATCACGACGGCGTTCGGTGCCAGGCGGATGTTGGCCCCGATGTAGCTCTCGCCGTAGTACACGGTCTTCGTGCCGTTGGCGCCGGTGGAGGGATCGAGCCCCAGGCCGTCCTTGGTCAGCGTCTGGAAGGGTGGGTAGACGCTCGGCCAGCCATTGCCGTGGCCCAGGTAGACCAGGACCGACGCGCCCTGCGCCGCCGCCTTGACCTTCGACCACGTCGCGTTGGGGGTGGAGAGCGTGACGACGTTGGAGGTGTACCTGCGTGCCTCGGCCGCGACGGCGGCCGCGTCCGCCTTGTAGTGGGTGGTGCTCGATCCCACGGGCCCGACCACGATGACCACCTTGACCGTGGAGGCCGCAGCAACGGGGGCGACCGGGATCGCGAGGACGACGAGGAAGGCGGTCAGGGCGGCGGCGATGGCACGACGCAAGGGGCAGGCTTCCCTCTTGGGCAGGTGGACGGAGACGGGTGCGTGCAGATCCTCGCTGCACGCTGCCGTCCTGAACACCACCGGATGGTCCTGCGACGCCCCGGTACCACGGAACGCGGCATGGATAGCCCGAACCGGCGACCATGGGCGCATGACCCGGCTTTCCGCGCGCTCCGGCGCCGACATCCACCTGGCGGACGCCTTCGAGGCGGGCGGCTGCCCGATCTGTCGCGAGCTCGACCGGGCCGAGGGTGCCTACCTGGAATCGCTGCTCGCCGAGAGCGTCAACGACATCGGGTTCCGGCAGGCGCTGGATGCCGGCCGCGGGTTCTGCGCCGCTCACTCGCGTGCCGTGCTGGAGGCCGATCGCCGCCGGTCAGGAAGCCTGGGCGCCGCGATCCTGCTGCGGGCCAGCCTCGTGACCCGGATCCGGGACCTGGAGGCGGCCCACGGTGGCCGAGCCCGCGGCCGTGCGACGCGCCTGGCGGATGCGGCTCGTCCCCCGGCATGTCCGGCCTGTGCGCGGCTGGCCCGGAACGAGGCAGGGCTGCTGGACGGGCTGGCGGCCCAGGTCGTGGATCCCGCCTGGGCAACAGCGGTTGGGGCCGCGCCGTTCTGCCTGGGCCACCTGCTGGGCCTGCTCGCCCGCCGGCCGGCGACCGGTGCGTGGGGTGAGATCGAGGACCGCCAGCTGGACCGGCTCCGGTCGGTACGGGACCTGCTCGAGCGGTTCGCCCATGCCTCCAGCCAGGACCGCGCCCATCTCCAGACCGACGAGCAGCGGGCCTCGGTCGATGCCGCCGCGGACCTGCTGGGCGGGGAGCGCGGCCGGCGGCGCAGCCGGCACCGCTGAACCTACCGGGTCCGCGCCGCGGTTCCGGCCGTTGCGCCCGGATGAGATCGAGGTCGAGGGCGACCGCTGAACGATCGCGTCGGCGGTCCCGTACAGTGTCTGGCACGGCGGATGATCGTCGGACACGGAGGCGCGGACGCGGGATGGCGGTTGGGACGAACGTGACACGTGGGGGCGGACCGCCCACCACGCTCGTCATCGCTCTTGTGCCGCTGGCGGTAGCGATCAACTTCGTGGCGAACTGGGCAGCGGGGCTGACGCGCCTGCCCATCTACCTCGACACGATCGGCACGTTCCTCGCGGCCGTGCTGCTCGGGCCCTGGTGGGGCGCCCTTGCCGGCCTGCTCACCAACATGGTCGGGGTCGTGCCCAACGGGGTCTCGAACCTCCTGTTCGCCCCGGTCAACATGGCGGCCGCCCTCCTGTGGGGATACGGCATCCGGTCGCTGGGCCTCGGGCGCCACGCCGTCCCGTTCTTCGCGCTGGCGGCCGTCGTCGGCGTCGTGACGGGGGTGCTGGCGACGCCGATCGTGCTGTTCCTGTACGGGGGGGCAACCGGGCATCCTTCGGACCTGATCACCGCCGCACTCGCCAGCTTCGGGCTGGAGAGGGCAACCCTGGTGTCCAGCGTCGCGTCGTCCGTCCCCGACAAGATCATCTCCGCGTACGTCGGCCTGGCGCTCACCGGGGCCTTGCCCGC
>DATCGK010000299.1:0-8289 GCA_036508975.1 Candidatus Limnocylindrales bacterium | reverse complement strand
TCCGGATCAACGGGTCTGCCAGCGCCGCGAGATCCCGCGGCTGCACCCGGCGCCAGTCGGCCCCGGCGGTCACGCCCTCGTAGGCACGCGCGGCCCGGAACAGGGACACCTCCGACCAGGGCGCCCCGATCACCTGCAGGCCCACCGGCAGCCCGCCGGAGAGCCCGCACGGGATCGAGACCCCGGGCAGCCCGGCCATGTTGACCGGCAACGTGCAGGCATCGGACAGGTACATCTGCACCGGGTCCGCCATCCGTGCCCCGAACGGGAATGCGACGGTGGGCGACGTCGGCGCGACGAGGGCGTCGAAGCCCGCCTCCCAGAGCAGGTCGAAGTCGTGCTTGATCAGGGTGCGGACCTTCTGCGCCTTGAGGTAGAACGCGTCGTAGTAGCCGGCCGACAGCGCGTACGTGCCGAGCATGATCCGCCGCTTGACCTCGGGCCCGAACGCCTGGCCCCGCGTGGCGAGGTAGTTCGCGATGTAGTCGTCCCCGCCGCGGACGCTGTAGCCGAACCGGACGCCGTCGTAGCGCGCGAGGTTGGCCGACGCCTCCGCCGGCGCGACGATGTAGTACGCGGCCAGGCCGTAGCCGGTGTGCGGGAGGCTGACCTCCTCCACCGTCGCGCCGGCCGCCTCGAGCGACGCGACGGCCTCGCGGACGCGCGCCGCCACGCCTGGCTCCATCCCGTCGACGAAGTACTCCTTTGGCAGGCCGAGGCGCTTCCCCCTGATCCAGGTGGCCGCCTCGTCGTCGGAGGCGGGAAGGTGCAGCAGGTCGTCGGGGATCGGGACCGGGGCCGAGGTGGAGTCCCGCTCGTCGCGCCCGGCGATCGCGTGGAGCAGCACCGCGGCGTCCCGCGCGTCCCGTCCGAACGGTCCGACCTGGTCCAGGGAGCTCGCGAACGCAACGATCCCGTACCGGCTCACGCGCCCGTAGGTGGGCTTCATCCCGACGACCCCGCACAGGGCGGCCGGCTGGCGGACGGACCCGCCGGTGTCCGTGCCGATGGAGAGGGGCACCTGGTGCGCGGCCACGGATGCCGCGGATCCGCCGCTGGACCCGCCGGGCACCCGGCCCAGGTCCCATGGGTTGGCGGTGGGCCCGTACGCGGAGTGCTCCGTGGATGAGCCCATCGCGAACTCGTCCATGTTGGTCTTGCCCAGGACTACGGCGCCGGCGTCGCGCAGGCGCTCCGTGATGTGGGCGTCGAACGGCGGACGGTATCCCTCGAGGATCCGGGACCCGGCCGTGCACTGGCCGCCCTTGAGCGACACGAGGTCCTTGAGCGCCACCGGGATGCCGAGCAGCGGGTGGAGCTCGTCCACCGCCTGTCCTCCCTGGTCGCGGGCGGCAGCCAGGCGCCCATCGGCGTCGTCGGCCTCGGCCATCGCCCGGTCGTCGTCGATCGTCAGCCAGGCGTGCAGCCCGCGATCCGTCGTGCGGGCACGGGCGATGTGCGCGGCCGTGATCTCGCTCGAGGAGACCTCGCCGGCGCGGAGGCGGGCGGCCAGCTCGTGCGCGAGCAGCATCGTCAAGTCCGTCGTCATCGCCCGGTCACTCGCCGCCCAGGATCGCCGGGACGATGAAGAAGCTGCCGTCGCGCTCGGACGTGTTGGCGAGGACGGCGTCCGCATCGAGCGAGGGCCTGGCCACGTCCTGGCGCAGGATGTTCTCCAGCTCGATCGTCTGCGCCGTGGGCGGGATCGCGTCCGTATCCAGCTCCGCCAGCTTCTGGTACTGGTCCAGGATGTGGTTGAGCTGCCCCTGGAGGATCGCGAGCTCCTCGAGGGTGAGCCCCAGGCGGGCGAGATGGGCGACGTGCTCGACGTCTGATCGGGTCAGCGAGGCCATGGCGCGATCATACGCGGCACGCCGCGACGGGCGGCGTGGGGCCGCGGCGCCCCTGATCAGCTCGGCGCGTGGGCGGCGCCGTGGGTCCGGGCCAGGAAGTCCTTCGTGGCCGGGTTCTGCGGGTGGTCCAGCACATCCTGGGGCAGCCCGACCTCGGCGAACAGGCCGCCGTCGATGAAGTAGACGCGGTCCGCGGCCTCTTTGGCGAACGCCATCTCGTGGGTGACCACGATCATCGTGGCGCCCTCGTGGGCCAGCTCCTCCATGACGTTGAGGACCTCGCCCACGAGCGTCGGGTCCAGGGCGGACGTCGGTTCGTCGAACAGCAGGACCTTGGGTTCCATCGTCAGGGCACGCGCGATGGCGACGCGCTGCTTCTGCCCACCGGACAGGCGCCCCGGGTACTCGTCGCGCTTCTCCGACAGGCCGACCTTGGCGAGGAACCTCTCCGCCGTGGCGATCGCCTGATCGCGCGGCACACCCTTCACCCGGATCGGCGCCTCGATCAGGTTGTCGATGACCTTGAGGTGCGGGAACAGGTTGAACTCCTGGAACACCATCTGAGCCCGGAGCCGGATCTGGCGGATCTGCTCGCGGTGTTCCCTGCTCCTCGATCGCAGCGGGTCGGCGTGGACCGTCAGCCCATCGACCTCGATCGATCCGACCGTCGGCTCCTCGAGGAAGTTGATGCACCGGAGCAGGGTGCTCTTGCCAGAACCGGACTTGCCGATCAGGCAGATCGTCTCACGGGGGTAGACCTCGAGCGTGACGCCCTTGAGGACGTGATTGCCGCCGTAGAACTTCTGCAGGTCGATGGCGCGGACGATGGGATCGGCCCCGGTCGGCGTGAGGGCTCCGGGCCGGGCGAACGGATCATGGATCTCGCTCACAGCCGCACCTCGCTCTCTGCCATCCGCTTCTCCAATCGCTCCTGGACCAGGGAGAACACGATCGTCAACAGCCAGTACACCAGGGCCGCGGTCATCAGCGTGCCGAACGTCTGGAAGTGGGCGGTGCCGACGGTTCGGGCGCGCCAGAACAGTTCCTGCAGGCCGACGAACGAGACCAGCGCGGAGTCCTTGATCATGGCGATGAACTCGTTGCCGATAGCCGGGATGACGATGCGGACGGCCTGCGGCAGGACGACCCGGCGCATCACCTGGGCGTCGGTCATGCCCAGCGCCTGGGCCGCCTCCACCTGGCCGCGCGGGACGGCCTGGATGCCGGCGCGGAAGATCTCCGTCATGTAGGCGCCGTAGTTGAACGACAGCGCGAGGACGCCCGCGACGATCGCCGGCAGCACGATCCCGAACTCCGGGAGCGCCGAGTAGACGAAGAACACCTGGACGATGAGCGGGGTGCCGCGGACCATCGACACGTAGAGCGTCGCCGCGCTGTAGATGGGCGCAACCCCGGACAGCCGTCCCAAGGCCCCGATGACCGCGAAGATCGTCGCGAAGAAGATCGCGAGGACGGAGACGAAGATCGTGAGCGGGATGCCGCCCAGGATGTACGGTCCCCACTCCGAGAGGAACGTCGAGTCGATCCTCCCGGTGGACATGATCGCGATGACGAACCCCCCGACCAGGACCAGCCAGGTCAGGACGAACAGCATCCTGAACTGGAGGCGGCTGCGGGCGCGCGAAGCCGCGACCGCGGCAACGACCGCCTCCGGGGTTGCCGAGGACAGATCCGTGTACGTCACCTGCGGGCTTGCCATCTCGCCTCCGGGAACGCCACGGGGACGCCCGTGTGGGCGTCCCCGCGTGGCTAGCGATGGATGGAGAGCGCTACGGGGTCGCCTTCGTGTACTCGGCCCCGAACCACTTCTGGGACATGGCGCTCAGCGTGCCGTCGGCGTGCATGTCGGCGACGATCTTGTTGAGCACCGGCATGAAGTCGGTGGTCGCAGGACCGCTCTTGTCGGCGGCCACCGCCAACGGCTCGTAGTAGACGGGAGCGCCGACCTTGACGAGCGGCAAGCCCGCCTTGAGGGCGCCGTCAACGACGGTGATCGAGGTCAGCCACCCGTCGAAGTCGAACCGGCCGGCCTTCCACTGGTCGGCGCAGTCCGTGTCGGTCGGCAGCGTCGTGGTCTTGATGCCCGCGGGCGGCTTGCCCAGGTCCTGGCCGGTGCCGTAGTCCAGCTTGCCGTTGAGCCACTGGTCGTAGGTCGTGCCCTCGCCGGAGCAGATCGTCTTGCCGGCGAGGCCGTCAAGGGTCGTGATGCCGGAGTGGACGCTCGCGGCCATCTGTGCGGGCGTGTAGTAGTACGGCGAGCTGAAGTCGAGGACCTTCGACCGGTCGACGGTGACCGTCATCGAGCCGACGCTCACGTCCCACCGGCCGGCCCAGCTGCCGGCCGTGATAGCCGTCCAGTCGGGGGTGTAGAACTCGACCGTCACGCCAAGACGCTTGGCGATCTCGGTGGCGACATCGATGTCGAAGCCCTCGTACGTGCCGTCCGGCTTGAGCACGGACTGCGGGGGATACTTCGGATCGGTCGAGACGACCAGCTTGCCGGCCTTCAGGATCTTGTCCAGCAGCCCGCCGGCGACCGGGGCGGTGCTGGCAGCCGCGGTGGCCTCGGGGGTCGCAGCCGCGGTGGCGCCGGTGCTGGCCGCGGGGGTGGCAGCCGCGGTCGCCGCGGGGGTGGCAGGTACCGGTGTTGCCGCGCCGCCGCCGCAGGCGGCGACGAGTACGGTTGCCACGCCGAGCATGGTCAGGCGTCCGCGCAGAGACATTCGCTCCTCCTTCGATCAGACGCCCCGGGGATCAACACACGTGGGCACTGAACGGCGGCATTATGCGCCCGATTGCCGCTCGCCGGAGCAAGGGCCGGACGGCCCCCTCGTGAAATCGCAACAGACCGGGCGCGCGGCAACGCTCGCCTGCAGGTTCGGGTCAATCGACCCGAGGCGGGGTCAAGCGACCCGGAGCCGTCAGGTCGGGCCCACCATCTGCCAGAAGGCGGCCGACAGGCGGAGCTCTGCGGCAAGACGGATGACGTTCGAGATCGCGTCGAGTGCCGTGGCGCCCTCCGCGTGGATCTCGCGCGACGCCCCGTCCACGAGGCAGGCCACGGTGATCGTCACCGGCCCGTCGCCATCGATCTCGAGGTCCTGGACGAGGATCCCCGTCCCCAGGACCCGCTCCAGGTCCGCGGCCAGCCGCCGGGCCAGCTGCTCCTCGGCGTCGTTCATACAGCCTCCTCTCCCTCGGCCGCGTCCTTCGACGGCGAGTCCCCCGCGGCGTCCATCCCCGGCGGTTCGCCCGCCAGCAGCCGCCGAAACCCCTCCTCGTCCAGGACCTGGATCCCGAGCTCCGTGGCCTTCTGGAGCTTCGAGCCGGCGCCCGGGCCGGCCACGAGGTAGTCCGTCTTCCGGGACACCGAGCCCGCGGGGTTGCCGCCGGCCGCGCGCACCGCGTCCTCGGCCTCCTCGCGGCTGAACCCCTCCAGCGCGCCGGTGACGACCACCGTCTTGCCGGCCAGTGGCCCGGCCTCAGCGGTCTCGCCGGCGTCCCGCACCACGGGACGCTCCGGGACCACGCCGGCCTCGACCAGCTCGCGCAGGACGTCCCGCGTCACGGGGTCCTCGAACCAGGCGCGCACCGCCGCCGCCACCGTCGGCCCGATGCCGCTGACCTCCTGGAAGGTGTCCGGCGCCTCGAGGGCGACGCGGCGCAGCTCGGCCTCGACCGCGACGAACCACGGATCCGGGACCGCGTCGGGGGCGGGCGGCGGGAATGCGTCCGGACGCACCCTTCGCGCGAGCCAGCGCGCGAGATCCACGGCCGTGGACTCCCCCACCTGTGGAATGCCCAGGCTGTTGAGCACCTTGGCCAGCGGCCGGCCGGTGCGCGCCCGCTCGATCGCCACCAGCAGGTTCTCCGCGCTCTTCCGCGCGAAGCGCTCGAGGGACTCCAAGTCCTCCACGGTCAGCCGGAAGAAGTCCGCGCGACGGTGCACCATGCCCCGCTCGAGCAGCTGGGAGAGCACGGCCCAGCCGGCCCCCTCGATGTCCATCCCGCCCCGCCCCACGAAGTGACCGTACGCCTGGGCGAGACGCGCCGGGCAGGCCGGGTTCGGGCAGTAGTGGCGGACGGCACCCTCGTCCCGGACCACGGCGGTGCCGCAAACCGGGCAGGCGTCGGGCATCCGGAACTCGCGGGCGTCCGGTGGGCGCCTGTCCAGGATGGGCCGCACCACCTCGGGGATGACGTCGCCGGCCTTCTGGAGGATGACCGTGTCCCCGATGCGGACGTCCTTGCGGCGGACCTCGTCGAGGTTGTGGAGCGTGGCCCGCGCCACGGTGGAGCCGGCGACCTTCGCGGGGCGGAGGTGCGCGACCGGCGTCAGCGTCCCGGTCCGGCCCACGTAGGCCACGATGTCCTCGAGGAGGGTCTCCACCTGCTCCGGCGGGAACTTGAAGGCGATGGCCCAGCGAGGCGCGCGGCTGACCATGCCCAGGCGGGCCTGCTGGTCGTAGCGGTCCACCTTCACGACCACGCCATCGGTCTCGTAGGCGAGGTCGTGGCGGGCCTCGCGCCAGCGCTCCAGGAACTCGATGACGCCCTCGATGTCGAGACCGGCCTCGCGGTCGGGGTTGACGGGGAAGCCCAGGGCCTCGAGGCGGGCGAGGGCGGCCGACTGGCTGGCGATGCCGGCGGCCGGCACCGGAGCCGCGCCGGCTGCGGTCGGCGGCGCAGGAGCGGCGCCCGCAACGGCGTCCCCCGGGTCATCGAACAGGCCGCCCTGGACTGACGGGACGTCCTCCAGCAGCTGGTAGAGCCAGGTCGAGAGCAGGCGGCCCGCCGTCACAGCCGGGTCCTTCTGGCGGAGCGACCCGGCGCCGCTGTTGCGGGGGTTCGCGTAGAGCGCCAGGCCCTGCTCCTCGCGCTCCGCGTTGATCCGGGCGAACTCGGCCTTGGGCATGAAGACCTCGCCACGGGCCCCGAGCGTCGCGGGCTCCGTCAGGCGCTCCGGGATGCCCCTGATCGTGCGGAGGTTGGGCGTGACGTCCTCTCCCGTCGTCCCGTCGCCGCGGGTGGCGCCCACCGTGAACCGGCCTCGCTCGTACTGGAGCGAAACCGCCAGGCCGTCGATCTT
This sequence comes from Candidatus Limnocylindrales bacterium, assembly GCA_036508975.1. Taxonomy (GTDB): domain Bacteria; phylum Chloroflexota; class Limnocylindria; order Limnocylindrales; family CSP1-4; genus CAIXZV01. Next base: position 1,326 of record DATCGK010000299.1, on the reverse strand, counting down.
GAGCTCCGCCACGTAGGTCAGGTCATCCGCCCGCTCCGGGGCCGCCACCAGGCCCAGGCCCTTCCGGACGCGGGCGTCGAAGGCCCGCAGTTCGTCGTGGCTGAAGGCGTTCGAGAGCGACAGCATCGGCCGAGCGTGGCGCACCTCCGGGAAGCGGCCCGCGGCGGGGGCTCCGCCCACGCGCTGGGTCGGCGAGTCGGGCGTCACGAGCGCCGGGAACGCGGTCTCGAGGGCGACCAGCTCCCGGAACAGGGCGTCGTACTCGGCGTCGGCGAGCTCCGGGGCGTCATCCTCGTAGTAGAGGCGGTTGGCGCGGCGGACCTGCTCGGCAATCTCCGCGTGGCGCGCGGCGGCATCATCGGACGCACGGGCAGCGGCGGCATCGACGAGGGACGGGTCGACGGGAAGGTTGTCGGTCATCGCCCCGAGGATACGGTCATCACGTGCTCCCGGGTCACGGCGGCGGGCGACGCCGCCCCGATGATCGCGAGCGACCGCTCGATCTCTTCCCGCAGGATCTCGAAGACACGCCCCACGCCCGCCTCGCCCGCGCAGGCCAGGCCCCACAGGAACGGGCGCGCGGTGAACACCGCGCGGGCTCCCAGGGCCAGGGCGACCAGCACGTCCGGGCCCCGACGGATCCCGCCGTCCAGGTACACCTCCGCCCGGCCCGCGACGGCGTCCACGACCTCCTCCAGCGCGTCCACCCCGGCTGCCACGCGGTCCAGCTGGCGCCCTCCGTGGTTCGAGACCCAGACGGCCTCGGCTCCGTGTTCGACGGCCAGCCGCGCGTCCTCCGCCGTGAGGATGCCCTTGAGGACCAGCGGCAACGGCGCCCAGGAGCGGATCTCGGCGAGCGAGTCCCAGGTGAGGCGGACCGCGCGCGAGTCCAGCGCCCCCTCCAACTCGTTGCCGCGGCCCCACGCCCCGCGCCGGACGAGGTTGGCGTAGGCGCCGGGTCCCGGGTCGAACCGGTGACGGACGACCTCGTCCCGGTAGCCGAGCACCGGCACGTCCACTGTGAGGCAGAGCGCCTCGTAGCCGGCGGCGGCGGCGCGCTCCACCAGCTCGCGGGTGAGCGCCGGGTCGGGCTGGACGTAGAGCTGGAACCAGCGCCGGCCGTGCGGCGCGGCCTCCGCGACGGCCTCGATGGAGTGGGACGACATCGTGGACAGGACGTTGATCGCGCCGGCATTGGCGGCGGCCCGGGCCGTTGCCAGCTCGCCCTCGGGGTGCGCGAGGCCGTGGAGCGCGGCCGGCGCCACGCCAAGGGGCAGGGCCGTCGGCCGGCCGAGAACGGTGGTCGTCAGGTCGATCGAGGCGACG
>DATCGK010000298.1:0-2565 GCA_036508975.1 Candidatus Limnocylindrales bacterium | reverse complement strand
ATCACGAACAGCCCGGGTGCGACCGCGTCCGCCCAGGCCAGGAACGGCTGGCGTTTCCAGCGCGCGTAGCCATAGGCGACCGCGACGCCGGCGATGATCCCGCCGTAGACCCCGAGCCCCGAGTACGGTGGCAGCACGATCCGGAGCAGGTCGTCCCTGTAGAGCTGCCACTGGTCGATGACGTGGTAGAGCCGGCCACCGATGAGTGCCGCGACCGCGACGACGATCATCCCGTTCGGGAGCAGCCCCACGTCGAGCCCTCGCCAACGGGCCTCGCGGCTGATCACGAGATAGGCCGCCGCGAGCCCGAGCGCGTAGGCGATGCCGTACCAGTGCACGGCGAGCGGACCGATCGAGAAGGCGATCGGGGACGGCGTCAGGTCGATCACGCCTGCAAGTGTGGCATCGATCTCCGGTCCGCCTCGGTGCCCGCCGCCTGCGGCGGCGTCCCAGGCTGACCGCCGGCCCGGCCGTGGGTCAGGCGAACAGGGTCAGTCGTGCGCCGACGACGAGGAGGAAGATGCCGAAGGCTCGCTGCGCGACCTCTGGCGACAGCGCCGTCCCGATCCGGGCGCCGAAGTAGGCCCCGACCAGGAGGCCGACCGCGATGATGGCCGCCGCCTGGACTTCGACGTGCCCGGCCCGGTAGTACTCGAGCGCGCCGAACAGGCCGACCGGCAGGAGGAGCGCCGCCAGGGAGGTTCCGGCTGCCGTCGCGATGGGGAATCCCGCGACGAGGATGAGCGCCGGGACGATCACGAGCCCACCGCCGATCCCGAACAGTCCCGACAGCACCCCGCCGACGAGCCCGATGATGGCGATCGGGACGATGGCTGGCATGGCTCCAAGTCCTCCTGTGGATGTCCACGAGTTGAGTGCGGCAGCAGATGGATACGGATTGTTCATCGCCGCGCCCGAACCCCTTCCCGTGCAAACGCCTGGATCGCGGGCCGTTCCGCCAACCGGGGGAGGCTCGGAGGACGCGCCTGAATGTCGCAGAGCCGCCGCTCAGATGGTCGCTTTCACGCCGACGAGGCGGCTCCCGAGGGCGAGGCCCGCCCGGGCCAGCCGCCGCTCGATCCGACCGCCGATCCACGATCGCTCGAAGAGCACCTTGCCGGCATGCCACGAGCGTCCCGGCGCTCGGAGGGAAAGCGTCGGGTCCGGCTCGGCGAAGAACTCGCCGACGGCGAATGCGGCGCGTCCCCCTCCGGTCTCGACCCAGCAGTAGCCGCCGCCGCCGAATTCGTCCTGGGCCGGCTGGCCGGCGAACGTCGCGGCGATCCGGTGGGCGACCACGAGACCCTGCCGGTGGGCGAAGATGCCGGCGCGTGGAAGGGGCTTGCCGTTCGCCAGCGTGATCGTCGTGGTATCGCCGACCGCGTAGACGCGCTCGTGGTGGGTCTCGAGGGTGGCGCGGTCGACCGGGACCCAACCCGTGTCGCCGGCGAGTGAGGACCCGCGCACCACTGCTGGCGCGCGATGGGGTGGGACGCCGGCCAGGAGGTCGTAGCCGACGCGACTGCCGTCGGTCAGGACGACCTCGTGGCTGCCGGGTTCGAAGCGCTCGACCCGGCTTCCGGGATGGAAGCGGATCCCCTTCGCTTCGAGCAGGCCGACGACCGCCGCGCCCATCACGGGGCCCGCAACCGGCATTGGCGCGGGCTCCGGGCTGTAGACCTCGATCTCGCTCCGTTCCCGCAGACCCCGGCGGCGCAGCTCGTCGTCGAGAAGCAAAGCCGCCTCGTAGGGGGCGGCTGGGCACTTGTACGGCAGGGCTGCGACGGTCACGACGACGCGGCCGCCACGGAAGCCCTCGAGTGCCCGGGCGCAGGCGGCGGCACCCTCAGGCGAGAAGAAGTCGAGCGCGGCTTCGCGGTAGCCGGGGACGGCGTCGCGGTCCGGCTCGGCACCGAGCGCGACGACAAGGGCATCGCCCGCGAAGACCCCGACTGTCGTCTCGACCCGGCGGGCCGTCGGGTCGATCGATCGGACCTCGGCCTCGACGAGCTCGACGCCCGGATCGAGGAGCTCGCGGAGCGGACGCTCGATCTGGTCGCGCCGGCGCCGGCCGACCATCAGCTGCAGGAGCGAGGGCTGGAAGACTGCCTGGACGATCTGGGCCGACAAGATGATCACTTTCTGATGGCGCCCCGGACGGTCCTCGTCCTCGGTGGTGGCGTCGGGGGCCTCGTCACCGCCAACGAGCTCCGTCGGCGGCTCGGACCGTCGGACCGAGTCGTCCTCGTCGAGCGCGAGCGGCGTCACCTCGCAGTACGCGACGAGCGTGTCATCGTTCGGGCCTCGGCGATTTCGCAACTTTTCCTTGTCTCCTCGACGCTCGAATCCTTGAGTGCGTTCGTCACCCGAGTCGCGACTATTGAGGAGGCTGGCGTCCTCCCGATGGGATCTCGCCCCTGGTCGGTCTGTGAGTCCGATCTCGCGGTGATTTGCGATCTTGTCGGTGGCGTGGGCGAGTTGGTCCACTACCTGGGGCGACGGCTGGCGATAGAAGACTTGAACATAGACGCGAACGACGAATTGGACTGGTTCGGGCGGTACCTC
>DATCGK010000297.1:0-2275 GCA_036508975.1 Candidatus Limnocylindrales bacterium | reverse complement strand
GTCGGTCAGGTCGGCGTAGTGGAGGAGGAGCCGCGTCTCGGCCTCGTGCGGATCGCGATAGAGATGGTCGATCCGGCCCGTGTTGAAGCTGCTGGAGCGGCGAATCAGCCCGTGGACCTCGTAGCCCTTCTCGAGCAGGAGCTCCGCGAGGTAGGAGCCGTCCTGGCCGGTGATCCCCGTGATGAGGGCGCGCTTCAGCGGCTCGGTCATGCGGCGATCTCATCGACGAGGGCAACAGCCCGGGCGAGACAGGCGGCCGCGCCGAGGTGCGCGTGCGCGTAGGGCGGGCCGGCGGCCGACAGGCGCGCCGCGAGCGCGCCGTCCGCGCGGAGATGTGCGAGGGCGTCGAGGATCGCGCCGGGGTCCCCGGCCCGGACGATGATGCCGGCGCCCGCGCGCTCGACCTCCCGGGCCGACGCGCCCGCGAGCGGGACTGACGCCACGATCGGGCGCCCGGCGGCGAAGTAGCTGGTGAGCTTGGACGGGAGCGACATGTCCAGCTGCGTGGCTCGCTCGGAGAGGAGGAGGACGTCGGCCGCGGCAAGCAGGCTGGCATGGAGCCCGTCCGGCTGCACCGGCAGGAACTCGAGCGTCGGGATGCCGGCGCCCAGCGCCCGCAGCACGTCGGCCTGGTTCCCACCCCCGGCGAGGACGAACCGGACGGGCTCGCCCCGCTGTGCGGCGAGGCGGGCAGCCTCCACGACCTGCCCCAGGCCCTGCTTGAGCCCCATGTTGCCGGCGTGAAGGACCACCTGGAGATCGTCGGGCCAGCCGAAGCGGTCGCGTGTCTCGGCGAGGCTCGCGCTCGGCCGGGTGAGACGGGTCCAGTTGGGGACGTGGTGGATCCGCTCGGCCGGGACTCCCAGGGAGGCGACGTACGGGGTGAAGGCCTCTGCGACGACGCCGATCGCCCGGGCGCCGGCCGCGGCCCACGCCTCCGCGGCGCCCGTGGCGCGGGCGACGGCGCCCCCGCCGGCGATCCCGGACTGGCGCGCCGCCGGGCCCATGAGGTCCTGGAAGAGGAGCCCGTAGGGAGCGCGGAGGCGCTGACCGGTGAGCCGGGCGAGGATGCCGCCCGACAGGCTGGGGACCACGCCGAGGATGGCGTCCGGGCGCGGCAGGCGTAGGCTCGCGAGAAGCCCGGTGAGCCCGAACGTCCCCTCGTACACGGCGCGCTTCGCGGCCGTCTGCGACGCCGGGATGTAGTGGGCGGCCCGGACCACGGTCACGCCGCCCAGGCGCTCGGTGGCCAGCAGGCGGCGGGGGGTGCCGCGCATGAGCCGCCAGCCCGGGTAGCTCGGGAGGCCGGTCAGGACGGTGACCTCATCGCCGCGCGCTGCCAGGTGCTCTGCGAGCCCTGCGGTGTACGGCCCGATCGCGGTGACCTCCGGGCGGTAGTAGATCCCGATGATGAGGACGCGCATCCGGTCTCGCCGTCCCGCCGCGATCAACCGCGCTTGTCGGTCAGCGGAGCGGAGGCGGACGCGGCCTGGGGGGCCGGCGTGGTGGCGCCCTGCGACCCGTGCTTCGCGGCGGCCTCCGCCCCGTACGCCCCGTAGTAGTCGTAGTAGACGTAGTCGCCGTGCCCGCGCTGGGAGAGCCGGTTGAGGGCGGCGCCCAGGACCCGGGCGCCGGACTTGGCCAGGGCCTCGCGTCCGTGCCCGGCCGCGGCCCGGCGGGTGCGCCCCGCGTCGATCACCAGGAGCGTCCCGTCCGTGATGGAGGCCAGGATGGCGGCGTCGGTCACGGCCTGGAGCGGCGGGCTGTCCACGATCACCAGGTCCGCGGCGGCGACGAGGCGATCCAGGATCGTCTGCATCCGGTGGGACCCCAGCAGCTCGGCCGGGTTGGGCGGCAGCGGTCCCGTGGTGACGACCCGGAGGCGCTCCTCCTCCGTCACCTGGGCGATGTCGTCGATGGCTACCTCGTCGGTCCGCAGGAGGGAGGTGAGGCCGCTGGTGTTGGGCAGGTCGAAGAGCTTGTGGATGCCCGGCTTGCGGAGGTCCGCGTCCACGAGGATCACCGTCCGGCCGGCCTGGGCGAAGGCGACCGCGAGGTTGCTCGACGTGGTGGTCTTCCCCTCGCCCGGGATGGAGCTGGTCACCAGGAGCGTCCGGACCGGCTCGTCCACGGAGGCGAACTCCAGGTTGGTGCGGAGCGTCCGGTAGGCCTCCGCGGCCGGCCCGCGCGGATAGAGCAGGGCGGCCAGGTGGTATATCTCGCTGCGGCCCTTGTCGCCTTTCATCTTGATGACCGTGCCCAGCGTGGCCAGCCA
>DATCGK010000296.1:0-5398 GCA_036508975.1 Candidatus Limnocylindrales bacterium | reverse complement strand
GGCGGGTGGCCTCGTCCGCCGGTGCCGCCTCGTCCACACCCTCGTACGTCACGCCGTGGCGGGCCATGAAGTCGCGACGAACCGCCCAGAACTCCGGGGCATGCCGCGGCCACACCGAGCCGTGGCTCGCGGCGCCGGTCTTGCCGTAGCCGCGGCCCTTCTGGGTGCGGAACCAGGCCACGGACGGGACACCGGCCGGGTTGTCGCCCTCGGCCGCGTCCAGCAGCGTCCTCGTGACCGGCCCGAAGGTCATCCCGTCATCCGTCCCGGCGACACGCCAGCCGTACGGGGCGAACCAGTCGTCGGGCGTGCCGGGGATGACCGAGGACGCCGGCCGTCCATCGATCCCGAAATCGTTCCAGTCGACCAGGAACACGAGGTTGGACAGGCCGAGGCCCCAGGCCGTGTTCTTCGTCTCGTGTGCGGCACCGGGCGTCAGGCCGCCCTCGCCCTCGACCACGAACACCTTGACCTCGCCGGCACCCGCCATCCGCAGCGCCAGCGCCTGGCCCGCGGCGGGCGGCATCCCGTGGCCGGACGGCCCCGTGTTGGCCTTGAACAACAGCGTCTTGCCGGCCATCTCGGCGTGACCGGGGAGCCCGCGACGGCGCCGCAGCGTGAGCAGGTCCTCGGGCAGCAGCGCCCAGCGGCCGTCGTCGGGGAAGGCGAAGGCGTCGTCCCCGTCCAGCTCGCAGCGTGCCCGGAGCGCATCGTTGAGGACGGCCAGGGCCGCGTAGACCGCGGGAGCAGCGTGGCCGGCGGAGAGCACGAACCGGTCCGCGAAGCGCAGCCAGGGCCGGCGGATGTCCCAGCGCATGGCGCCCGAGAGCATCAGCGCCAGGAGCAGGTGCATCTTGGAGCGGGAGCCGCCCGGGTGCCCGCTCTGGCGATCGTTGAGCGCGAGGTCCAGGCACTCGTCCACCACGTCGCGCACGATCTCCCAGCGCGCGAAGTCCGCCTCGGCGGCGGCAAACAGGCGGTCTGCCTCGGCGGACCCGGCTGCGAGGGCGACCGAGCGGCTCATCGGGCGCCCACACCGGCCGCGACAAGCGGCTCCACCACGGTCCGGATGCGCCGCAGCGCCTCGCCCAGGTTCTCGCGCGAGTTCGCGTATGAGAGCCGGATGTGGTTCGTCCCGACCGTCCCGAACGCCGTCCCGGCCAGGACCGAGACGCCGGCCTCCGCGAGCAGCCGCTCCGCGAGCTCGGCACCCGTCAGGCGGGTCCCCGAGACCTCCGGGAAGGCATAGAAGGCACCCGCCGGACGCAGGCAGCGGAACCCTGGGATCGCGTTGAGCCCGTCCACCACGAGGTCCCGCCGGACGCGGAACTCCTCGACCATCGCGTTGACGTCGTCCTGCGGCCCGGTCAGCGCCTCCACTGCGCCGTGCTGCGCGAAGGTTGTCGCACCGGAGACGGAGTTGATCAGCAGGCGACCGAAGCCGGGCGCCAGGTCGGCCGGCACGATCCCGTACCCCAGCCGCCAGCCGGTCATCGCGTACGTCTTGCTGAAGCCGTCGAGGACGATCGTCCGCTCCGCCATGCCGGGGAGCGCCGCGATGGAGCTGTGCTCCCCGCCGTCGTACAGGATCCGGGAGTAGATCTCGTCGGACAGCACCGCCAGATCGTGGCGGAGCGCGATCTCAGCGATGCGCTCCAGGTCCCCGCGGGTCAGCACGCCGCCGGTGGGATTGGCCGGGGAGTTGATGACGATGAGCCGGGTCCGGTCCGTCACCAGCGACGCGAGCTCGTCCGGGTCCAGGCGGAAGTCGTTCTCCTGGCGGATCGGGATGGCGATCGGGACGCCGCCCATGAACCGGGTGACGGACTCGTAGATCGGGTAGCCGGGGTCCGGCACGATGACCTCGTCCCCCTGGTTCACGAGGGCGAGGATCGCGTAGTACATGACCCCCTTGCCGCCGACGGTGACGAACACGTTGGCGGGATCCGGCGCGAAGCCGCGGCGGACCGCCGTGTCGGCGGCGATGGCCGCGCGCAGCTCGGGGATGCCCGGGAACGGCGGGTAGTGCGTCTTGCCGGCGTCGATGGCGCGCTTGGCGGCCTCGCGGACGTTGACGGGAGTGTCGAAGTCGGGCTCGCCGATCTCGAGGTGGATGACGCTACGGCCGGTGGCCTCCAGCGCCCGGGCGCGGGCGGCGGCTTCGAACGCCGTCTCCGTGCCGATCGAGGTCATGCGGTCGGCGAGACGCATCGTGGTGTCCTCCAGGGCGAGCAGGGGTATGGGGACACCATGGCCGCGCTTCCGTGTAGCGTCAAGCGCGTCTTTCTACGCTGATCGTTCAGCTTTCCTGGTTGATCTCCAACGGCGGGCCCATGGCCGCGGCGCGCTGCAGCTCGGCCAGCATCGCGGCGACGGCCGGGTGCCCGCGCCGTTCCGGCTTGACCGCGATCCGCACCCGCCGCTCCAGCGGCGGGTCCACCGGCGCCACCCTGGCCCGGACGTCGCGGTCCCTCAGGGCGAGCCCGGGCAGCATCGCCACCCCGAGCCCGGCCTCCACGAGGGCGATGATGACGCTGTAGTCGCGGCAGTTGGAGCGCACGTGCGGCTCGAAGCCGGCCCGGCGACAGGCACGCACGAGGGCCCGGCAGATCCCACTGGCCTCCGTGTCCATGATCCAGGCCTCGTCGCGCAGCGCCGACAGGGGCACCGGCCCCGTGCCTGCGGCGTAGCCCGGCGGCAGGGCGACGAGGATCGGCTCGGTCAGCAGGTCCAGCAGCTCGACCCCGGGTTCGCGGATCCGCGTCGCCTCGTCGTACTCGTCCACGACCGCGATGTCCACCTCGTCCATGGCGAGGGCCGGGAGGCTCTCGGCCGTCTCCAGGTCACGCAGCATCAGGCGCAGCCTCGGGTGGGCCCGCCCGAGCGAGGCGATCGCCGCGGGCAGGACCGCGCGCGCCGCGGTCGGGATGGCGGCCACGCGCAGGGTTCCGGCGATCTCGTGCTGGGTGGCCGCGAGCTCGGATTCGGCGGCGGTGATCGCCGCGGTGATCGTGTCAGCGTGGCGGACCAGCATCTGGCCCGCGTCCGTCAGTCGGACCAGGCGGCCGTGACGCTCGAGGAGCGGGACGCCCGCCTCCGCCTCCAGGATCCGGAGCTGCTGGGAGACCGCGGACGGCGTGATGGACATCGCGCTGGCGGCGGCGCGGATCGTGCCGCGACGCGCGACCTCGCGGAGCAGCTGCAGGCGCCAGACCCCGAGCATGTCGTCTCCTCGTGCGCCATCCGACCAGCGGGCAGGTCCTCCGCGGCCGCCCGGGCAAGACTTCCCTACTCGGCCAGTTGCTCCAGCCGCCGTCTGACGCGGCCCAGCGAGCCGCGGTCCGCGAAAGCCACGAACACCGTGTCGTCGCCGGCGATGGAGCCCACCACCTCCGGCCAGCGCGCCCGGTCAAGCGCGGCCGCGAGTGGGTGCGCCGAACCCGGCAGCGTCTTGAGCACCAGCATCGTGCCGGCGTCCCGGATGTCCACGGGCATGTCCCGGATGAGGATCCTGATCCGGTCCTCGCCGCTGGTGTCGGCCTCGCGCAGGCGGGGCGGGATGGCATAGGCGTGGGTGCCGCCGCGGCCCGCCTTGACCAGGCCCAGCTCCGCCACGTCCCGGCTGATAGTGGCCTGCGTGGTCCGGAAGCCGCGCTCGCGCAGGGCGGCCGCCAGCTCCTGCTGGGTCCGGATGGTCCGCTGCTCCACCAGGTCACGGATCGCCCGCTGGCGGAGCTGCTTCATGACCTCCACGGGTCCGCCTGACCGGTCCCCTACCGGGCCAGGAACGCGACGACGATGATGGCCGCGAGCACGAGGCGGTAGGCGACGAAGATGTTGAACGAGCGGGTCCGCAGGTAGCGGAGCAGGAGCGAGATCGCGAGGATGCCCGAGACGAACGACGTCACGATGCCCACGATGAGCGTGACCGGCTCGGCGCCGCCGACGTCGCCCTTGAGCAGCTTCAGCATCTCGTAGGCGACAGCCATGGCCGTGATCGGCGTGGCCATCAGGAAGCTGTAGCGGGCCGCGTCCGCACGACGCAGACCGGCGAACAGGGCGGCCGACATGGAGATGCCGGAGCGGCTCACCCCCGGGACCAGCGCCAGCGCCTGGGCCGCCCCGATGCCGATCGCGCCGCGGAACGTGAGCCGGTCCATCTCGTGGGTCCGCGGGCCCCACTTGTCGGCGGCCCACAGGATCGCGGCGCCGATGACCAGCATCAGGGCCACCAGGCCGACCTGGCGCACGTTCTTCTCGATGACGTCGTTGAACAGGAGGGCCACGATCGCGGCGGGCACGGTGGACGCCACGAGGAGCCAGGCCACGCGACGGTCGGGGTCGCCCGCGAACGAGCGATCCCGGAGCGTGGCGAAGCCGGCCGGGATGAGCCGCCGCCAGTCCTCGCGGAAGTAGACGAGCAGCGCCGCCAGGGTCCCGCCGTGCAGGACGACGGAGAAGGCGAGCGACTCGAGGAACGAGTCGGTCCACCCGAACAGCCACGGGACGAGGATGAGGTGCCCGGACGAGCTGATCGGCAGGAACTCCGTGAGCCCCTGCACGACCCCCATGACGAACGCCTGGAAGATCTGATCCATGGGACGGCTTCAGGCGGCGTGACTTGAGGGCCGGCCGCCTGATTGGACCTCAGCTAGCGGATGAAGAGCGGGGCGAGGACGAGCGTGATCGTGGCCAGCAGCTTCACGAGGACGTGGAGCGACGGGCCGGCGGTGTCCTTGAACGGGTCGCCGACGGTGTCACCGACGACGGCGGCCGCATGCGCCGCACTGCCCTTGCCGAGCACGTTGCCCTCGTCGTCCTTGAGGTGGCCGGACTCGATGTACTTCTTCGCGTTGTCCCAGGCGCCGCCGCCGTTGTTGAGGACGGTGGCGAGCAGGACGCCGGCGATCGTGCCGACCATCAGCATCCCGGCCACGGCCTGGTAGCCCAGCAGGAGGCCCACCAGGATCGGCGTCGCGACGGCCACCAGGCCGGGCGCCACCATCTCGCGCAGCGCGGCCACGGTCGTGATGTCGACGACCCGGGCGTAGTCCGGGCGGCCGGTGTAGTCCATGATCCCGGGGATCTCGCGGAACTGGCGGCGCACCTCGACGATGATCGCCTGCGCCGTCTTGCCCACCGCCCGGATGGCGAGGCTGCTGAAGAAGTAGGCGAGCATCGCGCCGATCAGCGCCGCGACGAACACGTTGACGTTGGCCAGGTTGACCGATGTCAGGAGTTGGACGCCGGGCACCCCTGCCTTGATCTGGTTGCCCAGGATCAGGTTGACCTTGTCGATGTAGGCGGAGAAGAGGAGGAACGCGGCCAGGGAGGCAGACGCGATGGCGTAGCCCTTGGTCAGCGCCTTGGTCGTGTTGCCGACAGCGTCGAGGCGGTC
>DATCGK010000295.1:0-2048 GCA_036508975.1 Candidatus Limnocylindrales bacterium | reverse complement strand
GAGCAGCCTTGGACGCCTATGCCCGGGACCATCCCTTCGACAGCACCGCCGTGGCCTGGGCCGGGCGGGTCGCGGCGCGGGCGGGCGATATGGCCGCCGTTGAGCGCTATCGACTGTGGGCGGAGACCGTGATCACAACGGCCTCCGGGGTCGGCGAGATCCGTGTGGCGCCTACAGGGTCCGCCACCTCGCCCGTAGGCCTGACCGGCACGTTCTGGGGCCAGTACACCTACCGCCGCGCCACGCCTGATGACCAGCTGGTGCCATCCCTACCCCATCTCGTCCAGACGCCGTAGCTGGGGGCGGTTCGCACTCAGCCTCGCCGTAGCGCGTCGGTACCATTGCGCGGACGCACCACCCGGCCGTAGGCTGCCGGAGACATGCTCCGACGTCACGCCTCCGGCCTCCGAACGCTCCTCATGCTGACCGACGGCGCCCTCGCCGCCGCGACGATGGTGCTGACCTCCTTCCTCCGGTTCGGCGCCGACTGGCATGTCCACTGGGACCCGATCGTCCCGGACCCACTCGCGTTCACCACCCTCTACGCGGTGACCTGGGTGTCCGTGCTCACACTCAGCGGTCTCTATCGGCCGAGGGCCCGCTGGTCGATCCGGACGGAGGCCGTCGACCTGTTCCGGGCGACGCTTGTCATGGCCGCCATCGTGCTGGCCATCTTGTTCTGGTTCCGCCTGCCCGACATCAGCCGCACGTACCTGCTGATCCTGTTCCCCGCCCAGTTCCTGGTGACGCTGGCCACGCGCGCCGCCCTGCGGCTTGCCTTCCGCGAGATGCGTGCGCGCGGGCTCAACCAGCGCTTCGTGCTCATCGTGGGAGCGGGGCCGCGGGCGCAGGCTTTCGCGGCCAAGCTCGAAAGTCATCGCGAGCTGGGGCTGGCCGTCATCGGCTTCCTCGACGACGAACAGGACTTCGACCTGCCGGGAAGCTGGCGCTATCGCGGGCGCTTCGCGGACCTCGAGAACGTGCTGAAGTCGAACGTCATCGACGAGGTCGCGGTCTGCCTGCCGTTCTCGCGCTGGGACCTCGTGGATCCGGTCGTCGGCATCGCGGAAGACTTCGGCAAGATCGTCCGGGTACCGATGGACGTGCTCGACCGCTCGTTCACCTCGGGCAAGGTGGAGGAGCTGGATGGGACGCCGGTGTTCTCGCTGGTGTCCGGACCGGACCGGCTGCTGGGCCTGGCAGCGAAGCGGACCCTCGACCTCCTGGGCTCGGCGGCCCTGCTGGTGGTCCTGAGTCCGCTCCTGGTGGCGATCGGCATGGCCATCCGGCTCCGCGACAGCTCGCCGATCCTCTTCCGCCAGACCCGCGTGGGGCTCCACGGGCGACCGTTCGACGTGGCCAAGTTCCGGACCATGGCAACGGACGCCGAGGCGCGCTACGCGGAGGTGGTGGCGAGGAGCGATCCGCGGGCGTTCAAGCTGTTGGGCGACCCGCGCGTCACCCCGCTGGGGCGGTTCCTGCGGCGGACCAGCCTGGACGAGCTGCCCCAGCTGTGGAACGTGCTCCGCGGCCAGATGAGCCTGGTGGGACCGCGGCCGGCCCCGCCGCGCGAGGTCGAGGGGTATGACCTGTGGCATCGCCGCCGGCTGTCGATGAAGCCGGGGATCACCGGCCTCTGGCAGGTAACCGCCCGCCGCGACGACAGCTTCGAGCGGCGCGCCTCGCTGGACCTCGACTACATCGACCGCTGGTCGCTCTGGCTGGACGTCAAGATCCTGGCCCGCACGATCCCGGCGGCGCTGGAGGGACGGTAGAGCAGCGCCGGGAGGTCACCCGCCCAGGACGTCCGGAGCGACCGTCGCGGGCGGCGCGGGGCTGTTCATCGCCGAGTAGGTCGCAAGCCCGTCCGCGATCGAGCCGCGCGCGACTGTGTGCCCGTGATCCAGGATGATCGACTCGTCCGCGAGTGACGCCGCGAGATCGACGCTGTGGGTCACGAACACCAGCGACGTTCCGGACCGACGAAGCGCCCGGAAATGGTCGATGCACGTCGTGACGAAGGCTGCGTCGCCGACGGCGAGGATCTC
>DATCGK010000294.1:0-5692 GCA_036508975.1 Candidatus Limnocylindrales bacterium | reverse complement strand
GTCGAGGACCTCGGCGAGCGGAGCGTCAAGATGACGAGGTGGCCCGACGAGAAGGTGCGTGCCCTCATGCGCGACCTCCGACTCCCGACTGGACGACCCTCGTTCGAATGACACGAAGGTCCCAACCTGCTCAACCGGGCTGACGCTTGGGTCGCTACCACAGGTGCCACTACACGTAGCACCTGGCGACGCGATGGTTAGCGGAGACTGCCCTGCGGAGCCGCCCAGCGGACTGGCTGCCCGGTGACAGAGGCGATAAGGTCGAAGTCCCCGTCGTAGTGGACAACCGTGAGGCCGTGCCGTGCCGCGACCGAGGCGGTGAGGAGGTCCTGGTGTCCGACCTGGCGGTGCTGGGGACCACCGCCTCGACGCAGCAGCTCGCGCCACACCCGCCGCCCCTCGTCCCAGTCCGGTGGTTCGACACGGTAAAGGTCGCACCCGCCCAGGTCCCCCTCGATTTGGGCGTAGTCCGCCGCGTCGCGGGCGCTATAGAGCAGTTCCATCACGATCATGTCGGTCACGCCCACGAGACCAGCGAGGAACCGCAGCCCGAACTCGGGGAGTTCCTCCTTGCGCGCCCAGACCGAGGTGTCGGCGATCTCGAGGGTCAACATCAGCGAGGCGTCACGCGGGCTTCCGCTGGGATCGCACGACCGGGGCCGGCTCGGCCGTCAGCTGACGGCGCGTCCGTGACTCGAGATCCAGGGCCGCCCCCGTCTCTATCGCCGTCTCGGAGAGCCGCGCCACGGCACGTGCGAGGGCCACCGCCGTCTCCTGGGCCTGGGGGAGGAATGGCCGCGGGGCACGCATCTCGGGCAGGAGTTCCTTGAGGTTGCTCCAATCGCGGGCCATGAGCCGAGCGCGCGCCTGCCGCGCGACCGCCTCGCGCAGGGCGGCATGGACGGTGTCGGTGGTGCGAGTCGTGCCGAGCGCCGCGGCGGCCTCGGCGAGGAGGCCGCGGTCGAGGTCAAGGGTGGTATGGGTCTTCATGTGACCCTCCAGCGTGGTAACGAGCACTTGGCATGCGTGGTGGGTAGGTCGTATCCTACGCAGCTGCGCGGGCTCGGTCAAGCACAACGGGCGTGAGACACGACAGTCGCGGCGACCGGTGATTGTCAGGCAAGGAGTGAGCGACGGGCTGGAGCCGCGCCGAACCACTACATGTTGCACTGACCTGTGTTAGCGACCCAAGCGTCACCGGGCTTGTCTCACACGAGCGCCGCCTGCCCCCGTGACACGCAAGCTGGCACGCCGCCCCCGTACGATGGCCCGCGATGCAGTTGATCGACGGGCGACCCGTCTTCGCCGCCACGGACCTCGTGGGCTTCCTGGCCTGCGGACACCGCCTCGCCCTCGAGCGGGCGGCGATGCACGGCCTGGTGGCCAAGCCCATCCGGAACGACCCCTCGATCGAGCTGATCGCGAAGCGCGGCCTGGAGCACGAGGCGCGCTACCTCGCGGACCTCCGGGCCGAGGGCCGGACGGTGGTGGCGATCGAGAAGGACGGGTCGGCCGTCGCGCCGACGGGGGCGCCGGAACCGGCAGCGGCCGAAGGGGCGCCCGGAGGAGCACCCGCACCCTGGGACCCGGGTACGGACCTGCGCGCCGCCGCCGCCCAGACCATCGAGGCCATGCGCGCCGGCGCGGATGTCGTCTACCAGGCCACCTTCTTCGATGGGACCTGGCGCGGCCACGCGGACTTCCTGCTCCGCCGGGACCACGAGCCGGGCGAGCCCGACAGCGCCTTTGGCGCCTGGCACTACGAGGTGGCGGACACCAAGCTCGCACGCCACGTCAAGGCCTCGGCGATCCTCCAGATCTGCTCGTACGTGGAACAGCTGACGCCGATCCAGGGCCGGCAGCCGGAGTTGCTGTACGTCGTCCTCGGCGGCAGCGCTCGCCCCACGGACCGCCGGCGCGTGGCGGACTTCATGGCCTACTACCGCCGGGTGAAGCGAGGATTCGAGCAGGCGGTCGGCATCCGCGGCGACGGCGGCCAGGCCGTCACCTACCCGCCCACCGGCTCCTACCCCGAACCCGTGGAGCACTGCGACGTCTGCCGCTGGAGCCCGCAGTGCAAGGCCCGGCGCCGCGCGGAGGACGACCTGAGCCTGGTCGCGGGGGCCGCCGGCCGCCAGCGCGCCGCGCTCAAGGCCCGGGGCGTGGGCACCCGTCGCGGTCTCGCGGGCCTCGAGCTGCCCATGACCCCGCCGCTCGAGAAGATCGGCAGGGAAGCCCTGGTGCGCGTCCGCGATCAGGCCCGGATCCAGGTGGCGTCGCAGGACGCCGGCCGGGTCCTGTGGGAGCTGCTCCCCCTGGGCCGCGGCGAGGACGGCGAGCCGGTGCCGCTGCGCGGGTTCCTCGGCCTGCCGGAGCCCAGCGAGGGGGACCTGTACCTGGACCTCGAGGGAGATCCGTTCGCCCTGGACGACGGGGTGGACTACCTGTTCGGCATCCTGGAGCCGCGCCTGCCGGAGGACCACGAGAGATGGGCCGCACCCGGCGGCCGACCCGCCCCGAAGTTCCACGCGATCTGGAGCCTGGACGCGGACGGCCACGTCACCTGGGCCTCGGAGAAGGCGGCGTTCGAGGCGACCGTGGACCTGATCATGGACCGCTGGGCTCGGGACCCGGACCTGCACGTCTACCACTACGCCGCGTACGAGCGGACCGCGCTGGGGCGCCTGGCCCAGCGCCACGGCACCCGCGAGGAGGAGGTTGACCGCCTGCTCCGTGGCCAGGTGCTGGTGGACCTCTACCGCGTCGTCCGCCAGGGGCTGCGGGCCGGTGTCGAGAGCTACTCGATCAAGAAGATCGAGCCGTTGTACGCGCTGACAAGGGAACAGGACCTGAAGGACGCGGGCAGCAGCATCGTCGCGTTCGAGACGTGGCTGGAGCTGGGCGCGGACACGCCGGTCGAGGACGCGGCGAAGATCCTGGACGGGATCGCCGCCTACAACCGGGACGACGTGCTGAGCAACTGGCGGCTCCGGGACTGGCTGGAGGAGCGGCGGCTGGAACTGGAGGTACGCGAGGGCCGGCCGATCCCCCGCCCGATCATGGACGACGGGGCGGCCTCGAAGGAGCTCACGGACCGCGAACGGCACGTCGCGGAGCTCATGGAGCGCCTCACCGAGGGCGTCCCCGCGGATCCCGCCGAGCGGGCGGAGGACCCGGACGCCGCCGGCCGCTGGCTGCTGGCCCAGCTGCTCGCCTGGCACCGCCGCGAGGACAAGTCGGCCTGGTGGCGGTTCTTCGAGCTGCTGCGCATGACGGACGATGAGCTGATCGAGGAGCGGGAGCCGCTCGGCGGGCTCGTGCTGGTCGGCGAGCCGCGGCCCGAGCACAGGTCGCTGGTCTACACGTTCTCGTTCCCGCCGCAGGACCATCGCATCGACGTGGGCAGCGACGTCTCGGACCCCGTCACGCGCGAGACCGCCGGGTCCGTGGTGGCGCTCGATGAGACCAACCGGACCATCAGCCTCAAGCGCGGCCCGAAGCTTGCCGGGACGGCGCTCCCGACGGCGCTGGTCCCCAACGGCGTCATCCCCACGATGGAGCTGGCGGAGAGCCTGCTGCGGACGGGCGAGCACGTCGCGGAGCACGGCCTGGCCGTAGGCGGGGCAGCGGCCGAACCCGGCGCCCCGGACCTGGGCGCGGTCCGGGCCCTGCTGCTGCGGACGCCCCCGGGCGACGTCCCGGGCGCCTCGGTCGTCCGGCCCGGTGAGCCGCCGCTCGACGCCGCCGTCCGTCTCGCACCCGGTCTCGCCGGCCGGATCCTCCCGGTTCAGGGCCCGCCGGGCTCGGGCAAGACGTTCACCGGCGCCCACATGATCGTGCGGCTCGCGATGGCCGGGCAGCGGGTCGGGGTGGTCGCCAACAGCCACAAGGTCATCGGCAACCTCCTCCACCGGGTGGACGAGGTCGGGCGCGAGCTGCTGACGCGCGGCGAGATCGAGCGCCTCCCGCGCATCGGCCAGAAGCCCAAGACCGACCGAAGCCCGACGTTCGCGGGTGCGCTGGCGCTCGCGGACAACGCGTCGGTGGCGCAGGCCCTGCGGAGCGGCACGGTCGACGTGGCCGGTGCGGTCGCCTGGACCTGGTGCCGGCCGGAGATGGCGCTCCCGGAACCCATCCTGGACGTGCTGTTCGTGGACGAGGCCGGCCAGATGAGCCTGGCCAACGTCCTCGCGTGCGGGCCGGCCGCCCGCGCGATCGTGCTCCTGGGCGACCCGCAGCAGCTGGACCAGCCAACGCAGGGCAGCCACCCGCCCGGGGCGGAGCGGAGCGCGCTCGGGCACATCCTCGGCGACCGGGCCACCATCGACCCGTCGGAGGGCCTGTTCCTGGGCGAGACCTGGCGGCTGCACCCGGACATCTGCGACTTCACATCAGCCGCGTTCTACGAGGGGCGCCTGAGGCCGGTCCCCGGGCTGGAGCGCCAGCGCGTCGACCCGTCGGTCCCAGGCGGCGCCGTGCTCGGCGGGACCGGGATGCGCCACGTGGCGGTGACGCACGCGGGCAACGCGACCGATTCGGTCGAGGAGGCGGCGGCCATCGTGGCCCTCGTCCGCGAGCTGCTGGACGGCGGCGCCACCTGGACGGATCGCCACGGCGACGATCATCCGGTCGGCCTGGGCGACATCGTCATCGTCGCGCCCTACAACGCCCACGTCGCCGCCATCGAGCGAGCCTTCGCGGGCGCGGGCCTGGGCGACCCCTTCGTCGGGACCGTGGACAAGTTCCAGGGCCAGGAGCGCCCGATCAGCATCTACGCGATGGGCACCTCCGCACCGGAGGACGCACCCCGCGGGATGGAGTTCCTGTACTCGCTCAACCGCCTCAACGTCGCGACGTCACGCGCCCGGTGTGTCACCGCCGTGGTGTGCTCCCCTGCCCTGCTCCGGGTCGCCTGCCACACACCCCGCCAGATGCAGCTGGCGAACGGCCTGTGCCTGGCCGTCGAGGCGGCGGAGGCAGCCGATGCAGCCGAGGTGGACCGGCCGGCCCAGGCGGCCCGAACGGCCTGAACGGCGGTCCCGCTTGGGGTCCGCGCCGTGATCGCCTGACATATCGTGGCTGGCGCATGACCACCGTCGCCCTCTCCCCCGCAGCCCTCGAGGCCGCGCGCCGTCGATCGCGCAACACGCTGATCGCCGGGGTCGCGCTGGGCAGCACCGGGCACATCGCCGCGGTGACGGTCGCGACGATCGTCGCCAAGGACCTGCTCGGGTCACAGCTGTTCGCCGGGGCGCCGGGAGCCAGCGTCGTGCTGGGCGCCGCCCTCGGCGCGGTGCTGCTGTCCGCGCTCATGGCGCGCCGAGGGCGGCGGTCCGGCCTCGTCGCCGGCTACTCCGTGGGCGTGGTCGGCGCCCTGGTCGCCACCGCCGCGGTCATCACCCGCTCGTTCCCGCTCCTCCTGCTTGGCACCGTGCTCATCGGCTTCGGCAATGCCGCCAACCAGCTCTCGCGCTACACGGCCGCGGACATGGTCCCGCCGGAGCGACGGGCCTCCGCGATCGGTGTCGTCGTATGGGCGGCGACGATCGGCTCCGTCGTCGGGCCGTGGCTCGTCCCCATCGCGTCCGGCTTCGCCGCGAGCGTCGGGCTGCCGCCGCTCGCCGGTCCCTACCTCGTGCCGGTGGTGTTCGTGGGCCTGGCGGCGCTGCTCTCGTTCCTGATGCTGCGGCCC